>CAZJLX010000009.1:0-15727 GCA_964546545.1 uncultured Ignavibacteriaceae bacterium
GGCTCCGGTGGTAGAAGCCACGACAAAAGAATGCCCGTTTTGCTACTCGGTGGTCAGTATTAAAGCAACCAAGTGTCCCAACTGCACCTCCTCACTTCAGAGCGAGTAATTTTGATTTGTAATTTGGTTGATTACAGGTAATCAGGCAGAATACATCGTAAAGCCCTGAACCGTTTCAGGGCTTTATATTTTATGGCTGGGTCAAAATCAAATCGGCCAGGTCGCCTGAATCAATATTAATAAGAGTAATGGAAGATACCGGATTGAAGTAATACATAGTGCTATTAAGAGTTTTTGTGACCCATGAGATTGTGCGGTAAGACTTTTAGGTTAGATGAACTTTCACAGAAATGTGAGAACAGTTTTAATATTGACTTATTTGAAAAAGCTGACTATATGGTCGAAGGTGACAATACCACCATAAAAATTATTTGACTATCTGAAGGAAAGCGTATGAAGGGACTGCTGAATCAATTGTCGGAATTGGTCGCTCTGGACCCGGATACGACCAACAGGATACTGGTATCCATTGCGGTAATACTTGGGCTTGGAGTTTTAAGGTTTTTTACTCTGCGATTGGTCTACCGTCAAACGGGCGATGTTCGTATTCGCTACAACTGGCGAAAGACTATCACCTATGTGACCGTCACGCTGGGTATTCTTATCCTGGGCCGGGTATGGTTCGCCGGATTTCAGTCCCTGGCCACATATCTGGGATTGCTCTCGGCAGGAATTGCAATTGCCCTGAAAGACCCGCTTGCGAATCTGGCCGCCTGGGCATTTATCATGTGGCGGCGGCCATTCACCGTTGGGGATCGGATTGAAATTGCGGGCTATAAGGGTGATGTAATAGACCTGAGGATATTCCAGTTTACCCTTATGGAAATCGGAAACTGGGTGGATGCGGAGCAGTCAACCGGCCGAATAATTCGTATTCCGAACGGCAAGGTATTTACGGAAATGCTGGCCAATTACAGCAAGGGATTCAGTTACATCTGGAACGAGATTCCGGTCCTTTTAACCTTTGAGAGTAATTGGCGAAAAGGCAAAGAGATTCTGGGCGAAATTGGGGCACGGCACGCGGAACATTTAACGGAAAGAGCCGCCCAAAGAGTCAAGGAGGCCTCGGCCAGCATGATGGTATTTTATACCACTTTGACACCGACCGTATACACTTCCGTTAAAGATTGCGGCGTGATGCTGACTATCCGGTATCTGTGCAAACCACGTGAGCGCAGGGGTTCGGAACAGGGAATCTGGGAGGATATTCTTACCCGTTTTGCCGAATGTGATGATATTGATTTTGCTTACCCAACCATCCGCCGGTTCAACAATCAGATGGAGGGTAAATCCGGCGCAAGAGCAAAACCTTTCCCGAAACCGCCGGGTCAACAAGACGACATCGAGGACTAAAGCTTGGAAAAACAGTCGCAAGGCAAGCTGGGAACGTTTCTGGGAGTATTTACACCGACGATTCTTACTATTCTCGGTGTGATTATGTACCTGCGTTTCGGCTGGGTGGTAGGTCATCTGGGACTGTATCAGACTTTCCTGGTGGTAATCATCGCCAATTCCATCACGTTAATCACGACATTATCGTTTTCTTCTATGGCTACAAACATGAAAGTGGGTGTCGGCGGTGCTTACTTTATAATCTCACGCAGCCTTGGTCTGGGAGTGGGAGCCGCCATTGGCATTCCTTTGTTTCTTTCACAGGCGATTTCCGTAACTCTTTATGCTTTCGGTTTGGCCGAATCTTTGAGAATCGTCTGGCCGAGTGTTCCATTATTGCCGGCCGGCATTGCTGTTATAATTATAGTGTCGGTACTGTCATTATATGGTTCACGATTTGCATTAAAAACGCAGGTTCCCCTGCTGATATTGGTTGTTTTTTCACTCGTGGCCTTTGCCGTTGGTGCACTTATTCTGACCAGAACTGAACCCATACTTCCGATACAGCCAGCCTTTGGGGAAATCGGTTTTTGGGTCGGTTTTGCCGTATTTTTTCCGGCCGTAACCGGTGTTATGGCGGGTCTCAGCCTTTCGGGTGATCTTAAAAATCCCGGCAAGGCCATTCCACTTGGGGCCATTGCTGCGACCGTTACCGGTTTTCTTATCTATATGCTGATACCGGTATTGTTGATCCGGTCGGCGAGTACCTACCAGTTGCAGAACGACTCGCTAATCTGGCTGAAAATCGCTCCCCTGGGTGCTTTCTTGGTACTTCCCGGATTATGGGGCGCCATTCTGTCATCGGCTGTCGGCTCCGTATTGGGTGCGCCCCGTACGCTTCAGGCAGTTTGTCGCGACCAGATAGGAAACCAAAAGTTGCGAACCTTTATTTCCGGAGATTATGGAATTCGAGTGGCCCTTGCGCTGACCAGTATTATTGCGCTGGGCGCAGTTTTTCTGGGAGATCTAAATGTTGTGGCCAAAGTTGTGACTATGTTTTTTCTGACCGTTTATGGTACGATTAACCTTGTCGCAGGACTCGAAACTCTCAGCGGCGATCCATCCTGGCGTCCTAAATTCCGTATCCCCTGGCCGTTTAATATCGCCTGTGGCCTGGCCTGTATCTGGGTCATGTTCCTGATCAGCCCACTGGCCAGTGTTATCGCCATTGGTATCGAGATAATCCTGTGGCTGGTGTTTGCGCGTAGAGAGAAACTTGCCGCCTGGGGCGATGCTCGGCGAGGGTTATACGAGGCCATGCTCCGCTGGGTTCTAATACGGTTATCCCAACGAACCATGAGCGCCCGCAACTGGCGACCTCACGTATTGGTTTTTGTCGATGATGCGCACCGAAAGCTGGATCTTATTAAGTTTTCATCCTGGTTTAGTCAGAATCGAGGGGTTGTTACGGTCTGTGAATTAATTGTTGGGGACCTGCTTGAAGACGAAATCGATATTCAGGGAAAACTCGAAACGACTCAAGAGCTTATGATCAGCGAAGATTTAAGTGTTTTTGCCGAAATTGATGTGGTCGACAACATCATCGGCGGAATCGCCGATGTAGCGCAGGCTAACGGTATAGCCGGCTTTGCAAGTAATACAATTGTTTTGGGATGGCCCAAAGATCCGAATATGCTGGTGGATTTTCTTATCATAACCCGGCGGTTGGAGAGAATCCGTAAATCGGTTGTGATTGGGAAAATCAATCCGCAACATATCTTTCCGGTCCGCAAAGCAAGACGCGAAATTCATGTCTGGTGGGGTGGCTTAAAACAGAACGGTGATTTGATGCTCCTGCTGGCATATTTATTGACCCGTAACCCCGAATGGCGTGGCTCTGAACTGAAAATCCTCTGTGCCTCTTCAAATGAATTTGCCCAGAAAAACACTGAACGGTATCTTGAGGCAATGCTTAAAGAGATTCGCATCGAGGCTGATTGCGATGTGTTTATCAAACCCGAGGAATTGAGTATCAGTGAATTAATACAATCTCGCAGTGCGTCGGCTGATGCAGTCTTTCTGGGTCTGGCCAAACCGGAAGTCGGAGGCGAAATGGAATACGTGAATCGCCTTGAATTACTGGTCGGTGACTTGCCGGTTGTTTTCTTTGTTAAGAACTCATGCTTATTCGTAGGCAAGCTTTTAGACGCCGAGGAACTGGAATCAGCATAGACTCCGATAACTATAATTAAAACATTACCCAAAGCGTTACGCGTTATTCGGCGTCAAAGAGGGATATTGTATTGAAATTCCGGCCGTTTAAAATATAATTCTATATTCGCACCTTACTTGCCATTGGCCGCTCTGTGATCTAAGTTGTCGTCTTCGTCAAAGTTTTTGCCGCGATGCCTGCCCCGGTATCCGCCGATTTCAAACTCATGATCACAATCGACACAAACGAACAGATTGACCCCGTTCTCGAAAGAATCCTGGAGTAGAACATCTTTGCTGCCGCAGCGCGGACACTTTCTGGTTTTCGTAAAACGTCCCATCGAATCAAACCTCTTACTTGATAACTAATTATATTAATCTATGAATTTATTTTTCATGTTTCACGTCCGGTGCCTCAGCATCGGCAACAAATGGAAACAGTTGTCGTCCTATAGACATACGTTTCAAAACCGCATAACCCATGAGGTGAACCACGACCGGCAGGCGTATCTCCGACGGTTCATGGAAAGACATTATCAATACTGCGGTGCACAGTCGCGCCAGCGCCGATACGATGAACAGAACATGGTAATTAACAAATGTCGTACCAGCCACTACCATAGGCCAGCCAGCCAGAATCTCCGCGGTGTAGCCAGCCAAAATTGATGCCGAGAAGAATGCCAGTCCCGTTATAGTCGCAAATACGCACAGATAGGCGGTCCGATTCGTTCTGGGACTCCGATCCAGTGGAAACGTAAACGCCGCCAAATTAAAACCGGCCCAGAGCAACCCGGAATAAATGGCCTCGGGCACTAATATCCATGTCGAGTTTTCTCTTGGAAACAGCCAGACAAAAGGTATTAAAGAGATGCCGAAAGCACAGATATTGAGAACCGGCTTTGAGCCTAATTTATCAATTAAACGGCCCCAAACGCGGCTGGATAGTATGGCAATGGCCGCTATCCCGCATGAATACAGCCCGACCTGGAAAAAATTCATTTTCAGGTTGAGCAACATGTGCGGCGCAAAGAAGGCGGCCGACAGTCCTATGGCGATATTCCACATCACAAACAGGATTAACACACGCCGGAAGTTCTTGTCACGAAGAGGAATAAGAAGATTGGGCTTGGGCGTGTCCTCAATACTCCTGATAACTTTGGTTTCGGGAATTTTAATCATGGCTCGCCACGCCAGCAACGCTCCGACAACCGCCATAAACACGATGGCGGCAAAGCCAAAAGCCTCGATATCATGATTCCGCGACCAGTCGAGAATTAGACTTCCAAGCACCGTCCCGGCCAATGTCGTTACCGCGACGGCCCTGTTTCGACGGCTGAAAAAACTGCCCCTGAGTCTTTCCGGCACGACGTCGGCCATCCATGCCAGCCAGGCCGGAGATGATACCATCGTTAATAAACCGGACAAAGCCACCGCTCCTATCAGGGCATTTAGCCGCCATGAATCGTTGAGTAAAATAAGAGGGATTACAGCCAGCCAGAGGAGTCGGCTGACCGCCAGGGTCACGGCCACTCGTTTTCTGGATGCCATATGATCCTTAAACAGAAACGGGGAAAACAGTTGGGCCGACTGCATTAAAAATGGCGTCGCCGCAAGTACGCCGATCTGAAAATCGCTTGCACCCATAAACAGCGCCAGACCGGTAAGGAAAGCGCCACCGGTTAAAACAATAAAAATATTGGCGTATGCACCTTCCCAAATAAGTAACGACGGCCCCGCTGAGTCGGAGCAGCCCGGGGGTCGCTCCGGTAACTGACTGACGACACCTGTCTGATCGACGACTGATTTCATTTTCCTGCTTCTCTGCTTTGCATGATCATGTTATCGGCATAAAAGATAATAAGCGTCTGCACAATATCGTCTTTCCCGGATGCCATCAAATCACCGGATTCGTTTAATTTTATAAGGCTCATAATTTTGTCGTGCGTCCTGCCACCTAGGAAAACCATTTAACCAGGTTTACTCCACTGACTTGAGTTCTACACTTTGAGGTAATGGCTTGATGAACTTCTGCCGGAGACTGTATGTGTACGCACCCTGGTTCGGAATCAGAAGAATGTCTCCTTCATTTATACTCTCGCCGAAATAGCTGTATCCCCACAAATCATGCGGTGTGCACAAAGAACCGGCGATCAAGCATTTATGCTCGTCAAGACCGGGATGCGAGAGGTTGATAACAGGAAAAAAGTCTGTTTCAAAACGCTCCCAGCCGACAGCGTTGGTGCCCCCGTCGGTTATGACAACGTCCGGTGATTTGAGATCAGCCACCGTCACCAGAATATGCATGGCATCATTGCACAGCCACCGACCCGGCTCAAGACAAATGGTACACTTTACATCGGCGGGTATCTGGTTTCCAAGAGCCGTCGAGATATGGTCGGCAAAATCAGAGATTGAGGAGGCCGCCCGTTTGTAATGCTCAAGGCTTCTGATCGCCGTCTCACCAAGAGCCTTCTGAAGCATACCGTGGGGGGTGGCCGCCGCCTGGAGCCATTCGCCGTCTTCCGGCCAGAAACCACCGCCAATATCTATAAATCTAATATTTTTTCGGTCTATCTGATCCAGTTGTCTTAGTTTCGCACCAAGACGCGCAATAAAGATTACTTGTGACTCGAAATTAAGATTCCAGCTTATGTGAGATTGTAAACCGCAAAGATCGACCCATTGACAATTATGTGCCTCCTTAAAGAAATCAGAGAGTCGGTCAAGCGGGATTCCGAATTTTTTCCAGAGGCCTGATTCATCGGTCGTGAGTCGCACACCGGCGCGGATCGAAGTCTGACATTGATTCGCAACCTGCTCCAGCTTTTTCAGCTCCCCGAAACTGTCAAGGAGAATCGTGACTTTATCGGAATTGTCAACGGCCAGCTTCAGTTCATCAAGACCTTTACCCGGACCGCTGAAGACAATATCCGTGGCGCCGCAATCAAGAGCAAGTTTTAGCTCCAGGCCGCTTGAAACGTCAATTCCACAACCTTCCCGGATCAATGTGCTGATAATCGTCGGATGACTGTTGCTTTTGGCGGCGTAGTACACGCGGATATCCGGAAGACCAGCCGAGAAAGCTTCGCGGAACCGCCGCGCCCTGACTTTCAGAACTTCGCTGTCGACAGCGTACAACGGCGTTCCTTTCTGTTGAACCGCCAAAAGGAAGGTCTCGCGTCGATTAAGGAAGGACCGAACAAACCGTCTCAACTCATGATCGTCAAGCCGCGGAACCAGGCGATTAAACAGCTCGGTTGTTCTCATCAACAATCCGGGTGCATTTCTGGTCATAGTATTGTTCCACATTTATCGAAATTTTTTCTCTTATATCATTACATTGTTCGCGAGGGCGCTTATCCGGTTCCGGCTCAAAGATGACATAACCCAGCACCCAGGAATCATAATCATCAGGCGGCGCTATAATCTCGTGACCAATTCTTCGTTTTATAAAAATCTCCGCTATTCGCGAATCATTTAAATTGTCTTTATAACTGACACCGGTAAACCTCCCGCTTTTTACGGAAAAGAGGCGCATACCAATCAGCTCCGTCCACTGCGCCGGCGGGGGAATTATAATCTCCTTCCCCTCGGCAAAATCAAGAGCCAGTCCAATTGTATCAAGGCCGCAGCTTTTTCGGATAAGTGGCGGCAAACAGTCGCCGCCGATCCTGGGTGTCAGTTCCAGCAAAACAATCTCGTCTCTGGTAATTTTAAAGTCCATCATGCAGACAGCGCGGGTTAATCCGAGCGCGTTTGCGGCATCGTATATTTTTTCGCAGAGCAATTCATAATTCAACCATCCGGGCAATTGCGCGGGGATCATATAGGCCATTGTCGTTCCAAACGGAAGCGTGTCGTCAGTAATTTTTTTTGCCAGGCGGATCAATCTGATTTTATTGTCGGCAATAATGAAATCAGCGCTGTACTCACGTCCATTGATAAACTCCTCGGCCATAATAGAAGATGCCGGGAGCGAATCATCCTGCATTTCCGGATCGAGTCGATACATGGGGGATTCGCTGCGCTGTGCCAGTCCGTCAATAAGGGTTCGATAGGCGGCGGCCAGATCGTAAAGGTTATCACATCGAAAGGTCAGTTCACTGCCGGAACCGGTCAGCGGCTTCAGGACGACGGGACCGCCGAATGATTCGCAGAGCTTTAGGGCCTGACCTGCCGAATAGACCAGTTCTGCCTCGGGGCACCGGACCCCGAGATCGGCCCAGATTTTCTTCGAGCGATACTTATCCCGTGACAGTCGGACCGCTTCGACCGAAGGAAAAGGTAGATTAAAATACTTCGCCAATTCGGCCGCCAGGGTCAGCCATTCGCAATCGTAACAGGCAATTCCGGACAAGCTCTGATCTCGTTTTTTTAAATGCCCAAGCAATTCATCAAGGAGATCGGCCATGCTGCTTAAATTGCAGACAACTTCGCTGGATTCGTCAGGGGAGACTTCGGCCGATCCGAGGCGCAGTGATTGGTCGGTTAGAAAGAGAGCCCGGTTGGGATAATGCTCATGGATATAAGCGATATAATCCGGCGTCGTCCCCACCACCAATATACGTCGATCAGACATTTGGCGTTCCCCTCAATATTTGTAATTGTACGGAAGGAGTCGGAAAAACCGGCATGGAGAAGGTCATCTCTCGCTGCGGCTTGGTCTTGCCCTCAATGATATAGAGCGGGGAGGGGGTCAGGTGAAAGAGGGTTTTCCAGTTGAAGTCACCGCACAGAAAATCCACACTATCCAACTTTTGCTCACAGGCAAATGTAATATGATGCATATTTATCAGTTTGGCGATTCCGCGAAAGTTTTCATTGGTACCTCCGGCCAGCATGGTCAGCATACCGTTATACTGACTGCCGATATCGACAGCCGCCGGTTCACCATCGATGCTCACCGTTACGATCCTCAGCCAGCCACGTTCGTGCAACAGCCACATCAGGGAGCGGAAACTTTCCAGAAAGCGGTTGTCATGGAAATATGACAGGCGACCGTACCGGCTGCGATTCATCTGGCAAAGGATGTCGAAATCTTCCGGCTGATTAAAACGCCATTCCACCGAGTAACGATTCCAGCCATCAAGTTCCTTCTTGAGTTTCTTGGCTGTTTTGTGCGAGAAAGCCTCGAAATAACGATTGATATCGAAATTATAGCTTTCAGGAAGGAAAAGATACCCTACTTCATCGACGCATTCGACCGCTTTGGTCCAGCGCCCTTCATTACGGAGGTATCGGAGTTGGTAGGGTTTATCCAGACTGGCCAGCATGGCGTTGAGCGTATCCTGTCCGTCGGCGATGATTCGATTCTGTTCCAGCCAGGTTTTCCCTTCCCAGGTTTCGCCGGGAAAGTAATTATACTGGTCGTTTTCCTCGTTCCAGCTAAGCGGCAGAAATCCCTTGATCCGACCATTTTCTTCTGCCACGATAAATCTCGGTCGGTGGCCATAGTGACTGTGAAAGCAGTTTCGCACTTCCCAGAGGTCCGAAGCCAGCTCGGTCGGCATTAATTGCTTCCACAATTCGCGGCATTCGTCGATATCCCGAACTGTTTTTATCGTGACCATGGCTACTGCCTCAGGTTCACGTGCGTAGTACAGCGCGAACCATCGAAGAAGTCGAGGGCGAACTCCTCCACCACCGCCGGATCATATTGCTTGCAGCTGAAGACATCCAGGTAAGTGGTGTTGGAAGCATTGGCAAAGTGGGCCGAGATGAGTGATGTTTCAATAAGCTGTGTCATCGAAAAACCGGCCACGCGCTCGTCCTCACCGAAATTTACCACAACACATTCGCCAAATCGTTTCATTTCAATTAATTCGCAGAGTTCGCGGACGAAACGTTTGATAACTTCGGCATCACGAATAGCCTCGGGATTGCAGTCATAAATATCAAAACTGCAGGCTACACCCCATGCCTTTTTAATCTCATCGGAACTGAATTGTTTGAGTTCTTTGTACGCTGAGAGCCGCGTTACGGCTCCTTTGACGGCCTTGCCGGCTGCGAACTTTGTTTTCACTATTATAACTCCATATCATTTTTGTTAAGAGCGCGCTCGTCTTTTATCGGTATTGATTTTCGACGAATGCGCTCATCAGTTAGTCTTCTCGCTGTACCTTTAAAGGAAGCAAAACAGCATCAATTACATGAATCACTCCGTTGCTGCACTCTATCTGTTCATCGATGACCCAGGCCTGTTCTATCCGGACTGATTCTTCGGTAACCTCAACGGAGAGCATATCTCCACCATCTGTTTTGATCGTCAAGGTTTCAGGTTCATCACCGAATTCCACCTGATGTCCGACGATAATATGTCTCGATAGAATAGTTTTGAGGTAATCCCGATCAGATTTTAGCCTTTCAAGTTGTTTCGGTTTTAATTGGGCAAAGGCCGAATCATCCGGAATTAATACTGTAAAGGGACCGTCTCCCTGCAGTTTTTTGGTAAGACCGGCTTCATGTAACAACTCGAGAAAAGTTTCGAGTGTACCATAATCGGCCGCCGTTTTTAAAATCGGCACAAGTTCTTCTTCGTCCTCCATATCAGGCTCTATAATTGTCTCTTCTGCCGGGTCTTCATAATCCTGCGCCCAGACTACCGAGAAAGGCGCAATCACCAGCAGAAAGATGGCCATTAGTGTCAGATACAGTTTTGTTTTCATAATCTATCTCCTATAAATTGATATTTATCATTCATATCGGGCAACATACCCGAACACGAATTTGCGTTTTGCTTTTCCGGCTTACCGTAGAATACTCGATTGATCAATGACTTAAGTTTCATGTCCAATATTCAATCATTGCTTGTCAGTCACTTATTGGCGCGACCTTGCGAATGAGTCGCTCAGCCATAAACCAGTCTTCCTGCTCGTGCCCCGGCACAAAACCTCGCGCCTCCGCAAGGGTGTAAGCCATCTCGTTAACAAAGGAATCGTAGGCCTGTTCGATCGAGTGACGGGCTATGCGAAAAATCATCTTATGACCATCTTCGTTATAAACTTCGATTATTTCGGCGTCGTTGTCATCGGATGGTCCATACAGGATTTTTACCGGCGCGCCAAGCATAGCAAGAAATACCGCCGGCGAACCGTTGCGAATCTGACCCAGTTTAGCTTCGATGGCTGAAATTTTTCCTTTTTTGTGTTTAAGCAACACATCCAACAGCGCCGCATCATTGGTTGCCAGCGTTTCTGTTCCATCGGGATCAATCCGCATGATTTTGGTTCTGGCAAACTGGTATCGGCCCACGATATTACGGCAAAACCGAGACCACTGTCTTTTATTTATTTCTTTCATTTCACAAACTCTTAATCTTGTCAGAGGTCTATCTCCACCTCGACTTTGTTTTTCCGGAGAGGTCTGAGCAATTTATGCGTCCAAGCTACACAGGTTTCATCCAGTGAACAGCTCGCTATCAGCGAGACCGGGCCGAATCGCATTTGCGCATCGACCTCTCGGATTTTTTTCAGTTGTTTTAAGTATTGCTTGTTACCTCGCAACCCTTTCGCACAGGCTGCGGGGATACGTGATTCAGGTGACAGACCTGAAGCCGCCTTCCCCGTGTCCGGCTATATTCTCCTCGTGAACCGAACGACACCGACGACTTATGACTATTTGTTCCGCAGGAGCGGTTGACTCCCCTTCTTTACGACCTGCATTCTCATCCTCCCTGATATATGATTTTTCCACCTTAAGCCATTACCACCTTACCTGGCTGTCGGGAATCGCTTCTCTTGCAAAACGGGCCAGACTGGTGACAAAGGCCTTTCTTAATGACATAAATTCCTTGTCTATATCCTCACCGGCTGATTCTATGATGGCAAAGGAATAATATCCGGCCACAAACCCGGCTATGGCACTGGCCACGCGTCTAAGTCTCTCATCCGAAATAGGTTCGGTTACACTGTCATCAATCAGCTTTTCGATACTCCGGGCATATTTTACAAACGGCTTATCAAGACCATCATATGAATCTTCCAGCGTCAGGTCGGCTCGCCCCTGATAATAAAGAACAAAATCCTGCCAGCGATTTGAGAAAAATTTAATGTGGGCCTGAGTGATCCCGTCCAGCATCGATTCAAGACCTTTCTTATCGGAACATTCCTTGTTCATGCTTTCCGTCAGTTCCGAAAGAATTTGCTCAACCAGCTGTCTTATCAGTCGCTCTTTGGCCTGAAAATGATAGTAAAAAGTGCCGCGGGCGACATCGGCTCGTTCGGCAATCTCATCCACCGAGGCAGCCAGCCCCCTCTCCGTGAAAACAGACCGGGCAGCAGTCAGGAGTTTCTCTCGAGTTACTCTATATCGCTTCTGCTGCCGGGACGGTTTTCCCGGGGCTGTTTTGTTCTTTTGCATATTCATCCACCATCTAAATTTGACACTATTGTCAGTTTTGACAGTATCGTCAGTTTATACGTTTTTGTCAAGCATTTTTTTAGTTTTTTTTCAATTTTTTTTAGTAGCGTTAATCTATTGATTGATAAGCTGTTAGTTAGATGAAAATGTTGTCAAAATTGTAAACCGCGGATCAGGTGTGTATAGGCTCTGCCTACGAAATTATTGAAGCTGTAATAGCATATGTTACATCAACTTATATATCGACTGTTGATTGGGTTTCGTCCGGTTTTTTAAAATCTGTCGTTTATAAGGAGATATCCCTGAGAAATTGGGCTGCTTCCTCAGGGGTCACAGTATTAATATAGATTCCAGAGCCAATTTCAAATCCAGCCGGAATCGTAATTTTAGGTACAATGACCATATACCAATGCATATATCTGGCCGCTTCATCCCCAATAGGCGAAGAGCGTATTATATAATTATAATCAGGATCGCCCAGACCGCTGTATAATTTTGACAGTATTTCGCGAAGAATAGATGCCAGCTCCTTAATCTCTTCGTTTTTCAGTAAAATATAACTCGGCATATGTCTTTTGGGGTAAATCCTGCATTCAAAAGGAGATTTGGACGCAAACGGACAGAAAGCCAAAAAATTATCCGATTCTTCAATTATTCTTACCTTTTGCTCAATTTCTTCCCTGATCATATCGCAATAGACACATTGGCCGTACATATCATGATATGAATTCGCTTGTTCCATCGGGTAACGAACATGGGGCGGTACGATTGGGGTAGCAATAATTTGCGAATGGGGATGGGTCAGTGAGGTGCCGGCTCTTGCTCCGTGATTACGAAATATTGTAATGAGATTTATTTCATCATTCTTGCCTATCTCGATTTGCCTATGTTGATACGTCTTTAAGATGTTGGCGACTTCGCTGTCACTCATCAGGGCGGGGCTTAAATTGTGTTTTGGATGTTCAATGACCACCTCTGCAATTCCAAATCCTTTAGCCATTAAAAAAGACCCGACCTTTATTCGAGTGGCTTTCAGTTCGGAATTTAGTGCCGCGAATTTATTTGGTACGACCCTGACTTGCCATTTGCCACTGGAGGGTAAAATATAGACCGGTTTTTCCGTGTGAACTTCATTGCCGAGACAAAAAGGGCAATCCGGATCATATTCAGGCAATTTCTTTTTTTCGGGTAATTGACCCATAATGTCTGATGGTCTGTTGCCTCGATCGGGGGCGAGAATAACCCATTCTTTGGTGGCCATATTTTGGCGGAATTCGGATGTATGCTTCATATTACTAATATCCCATTTTTAAAACTTCTATTCGTTTCGCAAATCAGTTTTTTTATCCGGATTTAAATCGGCGCTCCTGCTATAATTGATTTCATCTGGTCCAACCACACCGCCGGAGACAATAAATGAAATTGCTTCATTAACTGTCCAGTCGGTCAGAATAATATCCTTATATGGAATAATTTCCAGAAATCCGGAAGTCGGGTTAGGGGTCGTTGGCACATAAACCGCCGCCAATTTTTCTCCGGTACGCTCATCCATAATGGTTCGCGTGACCAATCCGACCGTTTTCATCTCCGGGGATGGATAATTAATCAGGACCACCTGCTGTTGCCGGTCGGTTTTTTTTTGGAACGATTCCAGAATCTTTTTTGAACCGCCGTAAACAGTCCGTACCATCGGTATTTTATCCAAAATCTCTTCGGCTTTTTTTATCAGTTTACGACCCAGAACCCGGCTGGTGAGCCATCCGAGAAAATACAAAAACATGAAGATAAAAATTACGGAGACAATACTTTCAAAAACCGAATGTTGAATAATTACGGCCATTATCGGATGATCTATGTGGATTAATCGGGTAATCCGGTCAACCAATGGTATGCCCGCGTCAGTAAGGAGTCGGAAAATAAAGCTTACTACCAGCCAGGTTATCCATAACGGTATCGCTGTAAGTAATCCTGTCAAAAAATATCTTTTTTTCATTTTTAGCCTCAGTCGTATATATAGTGATGCATATCACCTTTATCCTCAGGAATAACAAATCCTTATTTTAATTAATTATTTCTTTTTAAATGTAAAAAGTCTATTATTAATATATGAGAATTTTAAATAATATATCATGTACCTCATCGTCGGGATATTTCTTAGGGAGGTAATCGGTGGCCAAACTTATAAAAAAACATTCGCAGGCCAAAGGATTGAAGCCGGGACAGGCAATATTTATCGGCCAGAAAAAGGTCGATAAAACCCGCATCAGAGTTATCGACTATAGCGAAACCGAAATAAATGAGTTTGACGTCAGCACGGTCGAAGAATGTTTTCCATTTAAGGATAAACCGACTGTGACTTGGATAAATATCGATGGGCTTCATGATGTTACTGTGATTGAAAAGATAGGACAACATTTTGGTATGCATCCTTTGGTGATGGAAGATATCGCCAATACCGGCCAGAGACCCAAACTTGAAATCAATGATAATTATATTTTTCTGGTGCTGAAAATGCTCTATCTGGATGACTCCAATAATGATATCATTTCCGAGCAATTCAGTTTTATATTTGGCGATAATTTCGTTATCTCCTTCCAAGAAAGAATCGGCGATGTTTTCGAGCCGGTTCGGGACAGACTACGCAAAACCTTACCGCGCGTGCGATTTATGACTTCCGATTATCTTGCCTATACTCTTGTCGATGCCGTTGTTGACCATTATTTCACGGTCCTCGAAGGAGTTGCGTCAAAAATCGAATCGATGGAGGATGTTCTGATTGATAATCCCAAACCTACTGATCTGGAAACAATTCATGATCTGAAGCGGCAATTGATTTTCATGAGAAAGGCGACCTGGCCGCTGCGGGAGGTTGTCGGCGGTTTCGAACGAGCCGAATCCAAATTGATAAAAGGAAGCTCAAAAGTATATTTGCGCGATCTTTATGAACATACGATCCAGGTGATTGATACCGTCGAGACATTTAGAGATATGGTTTCTGGATTACTTGATATATATCTTTCCAGTATCAGCAATAAGATGAACGAAGTTATGAAGGTTTTGACTATAATCGCCACGATATTTATACCTCTGGGATTTCTTGCCGGCGTATATGGTATGAATTTTGACACTTCAAAAAGCGCTTTGAATATGCCGGAACTTGGTCTGCCTTTCGGATATATTTTATTCTGGATTTTGGCCCTGATGATAGGCGGAGGGCTATTTATTTTCTTCAAAAGAAAAAGATGGCTTTAATAACTTATTGGTGCTTGATAAATGATTTTTCTGGATTGACACATTGTCCAGTTCCCGACGAACCGCTGTGGCGATTTTTTCTCTTGTATAAGGTTTCCTGATATATGTTTCGGCGCCAAGTTGCTTTATCCACTCGACTTGATCGGCTGGAGCGAAACCACTCACAATGATTGCTTTTTGTCCGGAATGTAATTTGATAATCTCAAGGTAAGTGCCTAAACCATCAAAGCCCGGTTCCCTAAACATATCCAGCATAACCAGATCGACCTGTTCACTCTGCAGGAAACGTACCCCTGCAGTGCCGTTTTCCGCCGCCCTGACATTGTAACCGAGAGCGGATAAAATATTAACTGCCAACTCACGCTGTTCGGTCGAGTCGTCAATCACCAGAATGCTCTCAGTACCACCCTCGATGTTTATTTCCGGTCTGGATATTGATAGTGTGTCTTCGCAAACCGGGAAGTATAGAATGAACTCGGTGCCTTTGCCGACGTCGGAAAAAATATCGTAGTAG
>CAZJLX010000010.1:0-15630 GCA_964546545.1 uncultured Ignavibacteriaceae bacterium
GATATAAGAGTTGTCAGATTTCCGGCAATTCCTTTGTCAGCATCTTTGGACAACTCGGCCACTAACAGGCAGAGACCGTTTAACAATGCCGGTAAGGTACCAATATTATAAATTATCTCATCGATTGAAATATCACCCGATTTTGTAACATACGGATTAACGGTAAACAGCTTTGCTCCCAATCGAGTAACCGCTTTGCGGACGCGCAGATTTACGATCGGATGTTCTTTGATAAGATTTGATCCGATAACCAGGATTAAATCCGATTTTTCAATATCGGCTATCTTAAAGTTCAAGGACGACATCGTCGAATAAAAATCACCATATTTTTCGGGAAGCATTTTATAATCGGACCGAAAATCGACATTATTCGAATGCAAAACAAATCGTAAATATTTGGAAAAAGCATAGAGCGATTTATTATCCAGCATCGGTGAGATAATACCGCCGATACAAACCCCGCCCTTTTTATCCTTAATCTCCTTAAAGCGTCGCGCTATCAAGCCGATTGCCTCTTCCCAGCTTGATGGCATCTGGGCATCACCCTTTTTAATAAGCGGCGTGGTCAGGCGACCCTCTTCGCCGGTGGGCTGATAACCATAGCGTCCGACATCACAAATCCACCCTTCATCAATTTCGTCATTACGCCGCGATGTGGTTCGGAAAAGCTTTCTCCGGCCACCGGTTCCGCGCCAGAGCGTCAGATTGCAGCCATCGGCGCAGTACTGACAGATTGAATTTATCTGCTCGGATTTCCAGACACGAATCTGATAACGCCAGTCAGTGTTGGTTAGAGCGCCAACCGGACAGATCTCGACTAAGTTCCCAGAGTAAATCGAATCGAGCTGTCGACCGGGGGGAGTATCGATTTCGGTACTGTTGCCTCTCTGGAAAGCACCAAGATCATACTCACCAAAAACATCTTTGTTGGCGCGAACGCATTTATAACAAAGAATACAGCGATTTTGGTTACGGATAATTTCGGGCCCCAGGCGATAGTCATCAAACGTGGATTCTTTTTTTCTGATAAATCGGGCTTTGTCAAAATCAAAACGGGAATCATCGATACCATGTTTAAAAGTCAGATTCTGAAGATCGCACTCGCCACCCTTGTCGCAGGTCGGACAGTCAAGGGGATGATTGGCAAGAATAAATTCAAGGACTGCTTTACGCCCCTGAAGGACCTTCTCCGATTTGGTAAAAACAACCATATCCGGCATGGCCGGAGTGGCGCACGCAACTTCTAATCGCGGACGTTTCTCTATCTCAACATAACAAATACGGCAGGCGCCGACCGGTTTCAGTTTGGGATGCCAGCAGAAAGTCGGGATATCGATACCCAGCTTTTGAGCCGCCTCAAGAACGGTGCTCCCGCGCGGAACCGATACTTCCTGACCGTCAATCGTCAGCCTTATGTCGTTATTGTCAGCCATCAATTAAACTCAAATTTTGTTTCCACTAAACACTTCTTATTCTTGATATGATATTCCCACTCATCGCGGAACAGCTTTATGGACGACTGAATCGGCATCACCGCTGCATCCCCGAGCGGGCAAATCGTTCGTCCGAGAATATTATTGCACAACGATTCGATTTTTTCGACATCGCCCGGTTTGCCCTCCCCTTGTTCAATACGGGAAATCAGCCGTTCCAGCCAGCCTGTCCCCTCACGGCAGGGAGTACATTTACCGCATGATTCATGACGGTAGAAATGAATCAGCCGCTCAATCGCCCAGACAATACAGGTGCGTTCATTCAAAACAATAACCGCCCCCGATCCGAGCATCGAGCCGGCCTCAACCAGCGACTCATAATCAAGCGGCGTGTCGATCTGATCCGGTAACAGCATCGGGGTCGAAGAACCGCCCGGAATAATCGCCTTGAGTTTATGTCCGTCCAGCATACCACCACCGAGATCGTTTATCAGGACCGACAACGATGTGCCCATCTCTATCTCATAATTGCCCGGTCGGTTGACATGCCCGGAGAGAGAAAATATTTTCGTACCCTTTGACTTTTCGGTCCCCATCGAAGCGTACCAGTCACCGCCCTTATTGACAATATGCGGGACGCAGGCGAGCGTCTCGACATTATTGACGATGGTGGGACAGGCGTAAAGACCTTCAATAGCCGGGAACGGCGGACGGATACGCGACATTCCCCGCTCACCCTCCAGCGAATTTAACAGCGCCGTTTCCTCACCACAGATATAGGCTCCGCCGCCGGTATGGACGATAATATCGAGATCATAATCGGAACCGAAAACATTTTTGCCGAGATAGCCTTTTTCATAAGCCTGTTCAATCGCCCTTTCCATGGTCCGGTACGGTTTAACAAATTCGCCGCGAACATAGATAAAAGCAAGATGACAGCCGATTGCATAAGCGGCAATCGCCATTCCCTCGACAACCAGATGCGGATCCTGCTCCAACAGGACTCTGTCTTTACAGGTGCCGGGTTCGGATTCATCGGCATTACAGACAAGATATTTCGGTTTGGGAGAATCTTTAGGAATAAAACCCCATTTGACTCCGGCCGGGAAACCGGCCCCGCCGCGACCGCGAACATTGGCCTTTTTGACCTCTTCGGTGACCTGCTCCGGCTTCATTTCTTTAAGAGCCTTTTCCCATGCCTTATAAGCCCCTTTGGAGACAGCGGTATCTATCTCAATCTGCTTCGGGTCATCAATATGTTCAAAAAGTATCCGCTTTTCCATATCAGTCTCGGGCCCTTAATTCGGCGAGGATATTATCGACCTTTTCACGGGTTAAATTTTCATAAAAGGTATCATTAATCTGCATCATCGGTGCCGTAGTACAACTGCCAAGGCATTCGACCGAGATCAACGTAAAGATACCGTCTTTGGTGGTCTCACCTTTTTTAATCTGCAATTTTTCTTCAAGATATGAAATCAGGCTATCGGCGCCAAGCAAGGCGCAGCTAATATTATGACAGACCTGTATCAAATATTTGCCGACCGGATGCTTGGGAAACATCGTGTAAAAACTGGCCGCCGCGGCAATCTCAACAGTCGGTATTTCAATAACCTGAGAGATTTCTTCATATATTTCATCGCTGAGATGCCCGACCTGAAAATAAGCGACGGTCAGGGCCGGAAGTATAGCCGACTTACGCTGTGGGTATCGTACCATCTTTTTCTTAATCTCGGCGATTGATTTTTCGGAAAGAATCATCGATCCACCTCACCCAGAACAATATCAATTGAACCGATAACGGCAATAACATCGGCGATCATACCGCCCTCAACCATCCGCGGTAAGGCCGACAAATTAATAAATGACGGCGGGCGGACGCGCATCCGATGCGGTTTGTTGCTGCCGTCGGATGATATATAATATCCCAGTTCACCTTTGGGTGCCTCGATCGCCTGATAAACCGCCCCCACCGGAGGTTTAAAACCTTCGGTAATAATTTTAAAATGAAAAATCAGCGATTCCATTTTCGAAAGAACATCTTCTTTGGGCGGCAACACCACGCCGGGAACATGGGCGCGAAAGGGTCCTTCGGGCATTCCGTCCAGCGCCTGCCGAGCGATTTTCAACGACTGGCGCATCTCCTCTAAACGTACCAGGTACCGATCATAAACATCGCCGTTTTTTCCAAGAGGAATATTAAAATCGAACTCCTCATAACCGCTGTACGGATTTGCTTTGCGGACATCATAATTGACACCGGAGGCGCGCAGAATCGGCCCGGTCAGACTATAATTTATGGCCTCTTCGGCAGATATTTTTCCAACCCCTACAGTGCGATTGCGGAAAATGCGGTTATCGGTCAGCAATCGCTCGTAATCAATCATCGCTTCGGGGATACGTTTGAGAATCTTTTTAACCTTATCATCAAAATCCGGCGGCAGTTCATAAGCCAAACCGCCGATCCGGAAATAGGTCGTCATCATCCGCTGCCCGGCACAGGCTTCATACAGATCGATAATCATCTCCCGATCACGAAAGGCATAAAGCAGCATCGACATCGCCCCGATATCCAGCGCATGCGTCCCGACCCAAACCAAATGAGACATAACACGGGTCAACTCGGTTAATAATACACGCGCATATTTGACTTTACGCGGCACTTCGATCTCCATCAGCCTTTCCACGGCAAGACAGAAACCAAGATTGTTGGACATCGGCGCCAGATAATCCATCCGGTCGGTCATGGGGATTACTTTATAATACAGCTTGGATTCGGCCGTTTTTTCGATGCCGGTATGAAGATACCCGACATGCGGCGTTGCTTTTACGACTGTTTCGCCATCCAGTTCAAGCTCCACCCGCAAAACTCCGTGAGTCGCCGGATGCTGCGGCCCCAGGTTGATATTCATGGTGCGTCTTTGAGTTGTCTCTTCGCTCAAGTAATCACCTCGGGGGATTCATTTTTATTATAAGAGAATCGCGGTATCTCATACGTGAGCGGAAAATCCTTGCGAAGCGGAAAGCCGACCAGATCATCGGGGGTCAAAATCTTGACCAGATTAGGATGACCGGTAAAGCTTATACCCATCAGGTCGTACACCTCACGTTCCATCCAGTCGGCCCCGTCCCAGATTGAAGTTACCGAATCGATTTCGGGATTGTCTGCCTCAAGCCTGACTTTCACAAAAAACCGATAGTGATGCTTTAGGGAATAGAGATTATATATAACCTCAAAGCGTCCTTCCTTCTCCTCATCATGATCGAGCCAGTCGAGAGAGCAGATATCCGACAGAAAATGGAACTCCAAATCACTGTCTTCATACAGAGCTTTTAATATATCATAAAGGAATTCTTTTTTTATATAAAAAGATAATTGGTTGCGGAAATAATCCTCACGCAACAACGCGCTGGTGAAATTCTTTTTAAAAAACTCTTTTAATCTATCTTCCATAATCAAAGTCGCGATTTTAAAGTCTGACCTTTAAGAAGTTCGCGATTTTCCTTCTTTTTTTGGCCTAACCGAATCCTTCTGGATTTTTTCCTGCAGCTTTACAATACCCTCGATAAGCTGTTCCGGTCGCGGCGGACAACCCGGAATATACATATCGACCGGGATAATTTTATCGACGCCCTGCAAAATGGCATAATTGTTAAAGACACCGCCGCATGAAGCACAGGCGCCCATCGATATGACCCATTTCGGGTTAGGCATCTGCTCGTACAGCCTTTTAACAATCGGGGCCATTTTCATGGAAACCCTTCCGGCGACAATCATCAAATCAGCCTGGCGCGGCGAAGGTCTCATAACCTCCATGCCGAAACGAGCCAGATCAAAATGCGGGCCAAAAGTCGACATCATCTCGATCGCACAACAGGCCAAACCGAAACCAAACGGCCACATCGACCGTTTACGCGCCCAGTTAACCATTTTATCAACCGTCGTCAATATTATCGATTCCGGAATTTTTTCTTCTATTCCCATTTTAAGGCTCCTTTACCAAGGATATAAAAATACCCTACCAGGAGAATTACGATAAAGACAACAATTTCGACAAAACCAAAAAGACCCATCTTCTGATAAATTACAGCCCAGGGGTATAGAAAGACAACCTCGATATCAAAAAGAATAAACAGCACCGCAATAAGATAAAATTTTATCGGAAACCTCTCTTTGGTATCCCCTTTGGGAACAATACCGCTTTCGTACGGGTCACCTTTCGCCGCAGTTTTAGACCGGCGTCCGAATATTATCGAAGCGGCAAACATGGCCAGACCGATAAACGTCGATAAGGCAACCAGAAACAGTATAGGAAAGAGTAACTCAAACATCAGCTTTCACCCCGAGGCGTCCATATTTAATCGAAAAAAATAGAAATATTTTGTCCTCAAGTCAACAGATATTTGTGAAAATTTTAACAAAGTTGCCAATGAATAAACTTAATGTCGTTTAACGATTTAATATTGACATAAATCTATTGTTTAGTATATTTTGTCTATAAAGGCTGCTTGCAAAGGCCGCCCTTTATCAGAACCAAACTATACTCTCAACGGGCCGTCTAAATGTCCTCGCCGACGACTTGTTGGAAATTTTTATCAATTGAGAGGAGAGGAGCTATATAATGTTTAGGACAATCCAACCCGCCATTTTGACGCTTCTATTTCTTTTATTTTCGGCGGCTGTATCATTTGCCGATGTGCCATTAAAAATCAATTATCAAGGGAGGCTGACAGAAACTGACGGTACACCGGTTGATGGTTTGATACAGATTAATTTTAAGCTGTATGGCTCCGAAACCGGCGATGATTCATTGTGGTGGACCGGCATTTTGACCATTCCTGTTGATAGCGGATTAATAAATTATCAACTCGGTTCGAACGTATCTATTCCATCTGATTTCTTCGGACCGGGAAGCGAACCCTTTCTTGGAATCACAATTGGTACCGACCCGGAATTAGCGCCGCGAACACCAATAACCTCGTCTGCATTCGCCTGGCATGCTAATACTTCTGATACGACTGCTCATGCAATAACTGTTGCTGACAATTGCGTAACTGCATCGAAAATATCCAATAATGCGGTTGGAAATTCAGAATTGAACAGCGATGCGGTGACAACCGATAAAATATATGACCGGACAATTACCAATGACGATGTCAGCCTTACGGCTGATATTCTGCCGAGTAAAATCAGCGGCACAGCCATGAATCTATCGTCAGATCAGACAATAACTGGAACCAAAACATTTGTCGGAGATGTTAAATTTGGCGATAGTACGATGTATATTGATTCAACCGGTGTAAGGATTGGCGATATTCCGCTGTGGTGGCCTACTATGTTGCGACTGGGCAGGATATATAATTCTCAGAGTTCCATGACAGGTCTTCAGATATACTTGCAAAATCTAGCGGAAAACGGTCCTATATACGGTATATATTGTGATGTAAAAAATCCCGATATCGGTTACGGCACCGGCAGTCGATGGGGAGCCAAATTTTATGCTGGTGAGTCAACCAACCAGGATGGGAGTTCTACCGGAGCAAGTGGGGTGGCCCGCGGCGGAACTTATTCATACGGCTTTTACGGATTAGCCGAAGAAGCTGGCATTTTTAATTCTGGTATCTATGGTTCTTGCGGCATTTCTGATGCAAACTACGTCGGTTATTTTTTTGGCAATCTTTATGCTTCAGGGACCAATACCAAAGGTGGTGGCGGATATAAAATAGACCATCCGGCAGACCCGGAAAATATGTATCTGTCTCACTCCGATGTCAGTTCACCGGAAATGATGAATATCTATAATGGGAATGTCATGCTTGATGATAACGGAAAAGCTGTTGTCGAACTTCCCGGATACTTTGAATCCTTAAACAGTGATTTTCGATACCAGCTTACCTGTATTGGAGGTTACTCTCAGATTTACATTGAAGAAAAAATAAATGGTAACAGATTTACTATTGCGGGAGGCAAACCATTTATGGAAGTATCATGGATGGTTACAGGAATCCGCAAAGATGCTTTTGCGGACAATATGCGCAAATCGGTCGAAGAATATAAATCCGAAGATGAACGCGGCCTATATATGCATCCTGAAGTATTTGGATTCGGTACGGAAAAATCAACCAATAAAATACATCATCAAAATTTGCAGGATCATCCAATTGAGAGTGAGGAATAATTATGAAAATTCCATTATTGATTCTATTCACTTTAATTTTTCTGGCTCTGATCGCCTATACTAATGAACGGGCCGGAGAAGAAATCAACTGGCAGGTTATCTCCGGTGGCGGGAGCCAGAATGGAAATTCTACTAATTATCAGTTGAGCGGAACAGTGGCGCAAACTGCAGTAGGTTCGGGGACATCAACCAATTATAGTCTGGATCATGGCTACTGGGTCGATTTTGGCGGTAGCGGCGGTCCCTGCGACTGTGAACCGGGTAACGCTAACGGTGATGGTGTTACCAATATTTTCGATATTACATATATAATCTCCTATTTATACAAAGGCGGCCCGGCACCAACGCCATACCCCATTTGTTCCGGTGATCCGAACGGATTGGGCTGCGTCTGTAATATATTTGATATTACTTATGTTATATCTTTTCTGTATAAGGGTGGCCCCGCCCCGATTGATTGCGAAACATGGTTATCGACCTGCGGTCCGCCGCTGAGATAGATGACTGATTGAATATTGAGTAAAGGCAGGTCTTATCGCGACCTGCCTTTTTTATATTATTTCGGATTAAACGCCTATCCTAATATGGTTCGAGAAAATCCAGCCATGCTTTTTTCGGTAAACTTCGGCTCGATACAGACCATTTTTTTCAGGTTTGATTTCCAGAAAGTCGCTGTTACTTTCGGCAATTTTCCGACCGTCACAGATTAGCCGGACATTGCCCCGCTGGGGACATTTTACGGTAATTATTGAATCCGAATAAGACTCAAGTCTTCCCCCGCTTATCGCTGTTTCGCTCCCCTGCCGGGCAAAGAATTGAAATCCGGAGGCATCACCCCAGCGATAGTTGGAACAAAAAAGACGGCATTCGCGGATCGAATCATAAATCTGACGTCGTGCTCTGTCCAGATCGCCGGAAAGCTCTTCGGCCATAAGCAGGTGGGTCCGGAGCGATTTGAATTGCACCTTATAAGGAAATATTTCTATCGTAAATGGACCAATTTTCTTTTTAAACGCATGAGCATCTATTCCGGCAATGCCAACTACTTTGCGTGTTTTATTCAGGTCATCCCATTTTTTTAATATACGATCGGTCGGCGATATCATAAACCGGCGGGGTGAAAAAAGCAGTTTTATATGGTTGTGCGGTTTTAATGATTCCATCCATTCCGACATCTGATTCCACAATTCGATCCCGTCGAAACCTTCGGCATCCCAGGCCAGCCACGGGTATGAGGGGTACTTGCCGAGACGGGGACGAATCTCGTCGGGATGTGCAATAATTCCGAGCGCCCCCTGCCGCCTGCCCTCCGCGACATACTCGACTGGCGTCATATTGGCCGGCAGAACCTTTTCACTTTCAAATACCAGATAATGATTACAGTCTTCCAGATCATTATGTTCATACCCGACCAGCGCTAGAGTCTTTTTATAATATCCTTCTTTGCCCTCATCGCGAGCCTTTAGCGTCATATGATCGGCAAAAAGAATGAAATCAAGATCCACAGTTGTAGCGATTTCCGCGATTTCTTCAAGCGTTTTAGTCCCGTCCGAATCGGTCGTATGAATATGGATACATCCGGTATATTCGAAATATTCGCCTGATTTAATCATGCTGCCCAACCCTCATTCCATCATTAGGAACTTTGCGGAAAATGTACAGCCCAACCGCCATCATTAGTATTAATGATATAACGGCCAATCGATATGGAAGTTTCATCGCCGCCTCGTTCGATATGTCAAACCATTGTTGCAAAATCGCTCCTCCACGATTATTGATACTAAAGAAATATACGGTCAGACCCCAAAGCGGCGGACCAAAAATTGCGGCAGCCCGACCAGAAAGCGAATACAAACCAAAAAATCGCCCAAGTTCGTCTTGGGGAACCATTTCCGCCAGAAGCGGCCGCGAGACGGTCCACAAGCCACCCAGAAGAATCCCGGTAAAAGAGCCGAGAATATATATACCGATTCGATTTTCGACAAAAATGAAGAAAATTAAGATGACTATCCAGCTGGTGATAATCGAGGTCATCATATTTTTAAGAGAGATTTTTCGAGAAATATGGCCAATCAGAAACGATCCGAATACGGCCGAGACCGGGGTAATTATTAAAAAAAGTGACAGGTCGGCATCTGTGAAGCCAAATACAATTGATGAAAAAATCCCGATATTTAATATTACTGTCGCTACCGCATCCTCAAAAAAGTAATCGGCAATTAAAAACCGTAAAACTCCGGGATATTTCTTTGTATCCTTAATCGCCTGTATAATTTCGACATAGGCTTCTTTTATTTTTATCGTCCCCGATTTAATCAGTTCCTTTTTCTCTTTAACCCAGATAAAAACCGGAATGGAAAAAAGAATAAACATCACTGCCGTCGGAATAAACGCCCCGGTTTTCCCTCCCCCCGTAATAAAAGGTACGTCCCATCCGAACAGTTCGCCGGTCGTCCAGGGTAAGACAATAATAACACCCAGAATAGCGCCCGCATATCCCAGCGCGACCCCGAAACCGGAGACAAGCCGCGCCTCTTTTCCGCTTGATACGGAGTAAAGCAATGAATTATAAAAAACTCCGCCACCTTCATAGAAAAAATTGGAAAATCCAAACAGGACAATAATTAGAAGAAAATATGAGACAGGGACAATCTTTATCAGCCCCAGACTCAGGCAGCAGGACAGAGTAAACAGAATCAGAAAGAAACGTTTTTTTTGTGAGTGATCCGAGAGAGCACCGAGCGCCGGCATAATCAGTCCCGCCAGTAACATCGACATGGAGAACGCGACATCGTAATAGAGTCCGTCGCGGCCGAGATCTTCAACCACCCAGCGTTTGAAATAAAGCGACAGAATATTCATCGAATAGATCGTATTGGCAAAATCGTACAGCGACCAGCCGATAACATCTCGGCGAAAAATAGACTTGGATAGACTCAAAGCTCCAGCCTGTCCACGATAGTCAACATACCTTCCCGAATCAGCATCAGAAATCGCCCCGGTTCGAGATCAAGTTGGGAACAGGCCGCCATCGCCTCACGTGAGGCTCCGGCGGCAAACCGTTTCTCTTTAAAGCGGCGAAGCATAAATTCCTCGTCGATATTGATCAGTTTTTTCGACGGGTGCATCAGGGCGCAGGCGACGATAAACCCGGTTGCCGGATCAGTCGCATAGAGCGACCAGTCAAGTCGACTTTTGCACTCGGCATGTCCCGGATGGCAGCGGATAGCATAAATCATCCGGTCAGGCAGGTCATATTCTTTAAGCCAATCTTCGGTGATAAAAGTATGTTCATTCGGCTTTTCGAGAGTAACCGCATAATCGAGATCATGCAACAGTCCAGTCATACCCCAGAGCTCTTTATCCTCATCAAAATGCTCGGCCAGCCTGATCATACCCGCCTCAACGGACAGGATATGTTTCCTCAGATTTTTATTTTTGATTTTCTCTTGCATTAAAGCCAGAGCGGTCGGACGATCAATCATAGTTAAACCTCATCTTTGACTTTTACAGCCCAATTATATATAATTGAAAGTTGATTGTCAAAAAGGTGATGCAGAAAACAAGGTTATGCCCAGGACGAAACAAAAAAACGGTCAAGAGTTACTGATACTTGCGGTTTTAATACCGGTTGTTCTGTTTTTTACCTCAGCGGCGATCCCGCTGTCATTTTTCTGGGGCTTTAATCACCTTAAATATTTTCCATCTTATGCTTTCATTATATATGCGACTCTTTTTTTATTGATCTTAATTCCGTCGGTCAGACAGCTTTTGTCGAAGATGTTAACAAAGATAGTTGACATTTTTAAAAGACTTCCGCGATTGGTTCAGATACTGCTTAGCTCCGCTATTACCGCGGCGCTTTTATATCTTCTCAGGGCGCAGGTTCATTCGCTGGGTGATGGTTATCAGCGAATTTATCAGATAAAACAGGGATATATGTATTATTATTCGGAACCACTGGATTTTTATATTCATGCTCTTTTATTCCGCATTTTTAATCTGTTTGATATCGCTTCCGCCGAATTGACCTATACATCAATCAGTATTGTCAGCGGCATAATTTTTATCGTAACGGTTATTTTGTTCAAACTGCCTGAACAAATAGACTCAAACCTCCGGGGATTGCTGAAAACTTTACTGGTATCTCTGGGCGGAATCCAACTATTTTTCGGATATGTTGAATCATACACCTTGCTTTACCTGTTCGTTATGCTTCATCTTTTATATGCCATCAGATTCCTCTATGATAAAAAGGGACTTTTACTCAGTTCTGTTTTTCTTGCACTGGCCATATCTTCGCATATAACCGCCCTGTTTTTGGTTCCGTCTTACATTTATTTAGTCTATTTTAACTTCAAAGAAGTCCGTCCCAAAAAATTCACGGAAAAATTCCTGCCATTAATAATTGTCTTTTTAGTCGTAACGGCTGTAATAATACAGGAAATATGGCTGCGCCTTGTTGCCGAACAATATGTCGTCGATATTGCAGGGGGTATATTGCCTCTGCTTTCATCGAGCGAGTATTCGATTCTGTCTCTGATACACCTGCTGGACTTTTTTAATGAAATATTATTAATAGCACCAATTTCCATCGCACTGATTATATATTTTATACTATCAAGTAAATCAAACAGCACGAATAGTTATTTCAATCATTTCTTTTTGATCAGCGGTTTGTTTTCCTTTTTATTTCTTTTTTTAATCGATCCCAAACTTGGTTATGCCCGCGACTGGGACCTGTTTTCGACAGCGGCGTCTGTTTTTACCTTTTCGATTGCTTCCTATATGATTTTGAACATCAACAGCGAAAGTTTGCGAAAAACTCAGGCTTTACTGTTTGGAGGCGTAGCGGTTATATTCATTTCGATCTGGATTTTAACCAATGCTTCGGAAGATCGTCAGTTGAATCGCGACGAAGAGTTATTGAGCTTAAGCGAAAGCGGTCAGGGATATGGCCTGGAACTATTGGCGTATCATTACCGCTATCAAAAAAAGGATAGTGAAAAGTCGCTGCAGCTTCTCAATCGGATCAAAGGTCCGGCCCGGAATGCCCGTGTTTATAATAAAATCGCCCAGACCGAACTTGATCTGGGGCGCACCGAAGATGCCTTAAAATCAATTTATCGGGGATTACATCTGGACAGCAACATATACAACTTACAGGCACTGGCCGGAGTAACCTGGCTGGATCTGGAACGCCCCGAAAAGGCCTTACCTCATTTAAAAAAAGCCTTTCTTCTTGATCGTTCACGTTTCGAAATAATGCATTCAATCGGGGGAGCATATTTTATGCTTGATTCACTTCCGCAGGCCGCAATGGCTTTTAAGGAAGTATTAAAAATAAATCCAACCTTTGCCCCGGCCTGTTATGAGGCGGGCAATATGTATCGGATGTTAAAAATGTACGATTCGGCGCTGGTTTATGCCAAGCGGGGTCTGAAACTGAATCCCAACTATCCCAACGGCGTCCAGCTTCTCGAAACGATCAATTCTGAAATTCGGGCGGCCGGTCGACAATAGTCATATATCCGGTTAAATATCTTGACTTTCAGTCGATTATTGGATATAAATTATCCCGAAAATGCTGGGGTAGCTCAGATTGGTTAGAGCATCAGATTGTGGATCTGAGGGTCGAGAGTTCAAATCTCTCCCCCAGTATTTTTTTTAATTAAAATATCGTCTGCAATATATACCGATGGCCTCAATTTAAGTTGATTAAAAGCTTTTTGAATTCCAACTTCCGGCTGAAAGAAAAATGGCCGTAGAGGTTATTTCACTTGTGCCAAACCGGAATCAGTCAGAGTCTCGACGAATCGGCGAATATTGCCTTAAAATCGGTAGCCAAACGAGGAAAATTATGCATCCCGTCGATACTAAGTAAGGCCGGATCCTTATCGGCGGTATTCGGTTTCGATAAAAATAAATATTTCAGCCCCGCCGTCTAATCAACCCGGCAATATCCAGTTGTTCAGTTATTTCACACATTGCATTAAATCTGAGAAATTAGTATTGTTTTCACTTGTTTTTTGGGAATTTTTATATATATTCTTACGAAGCAAGAGCTTAATCGGCATTACTTATTTACTTGCCATATGCCGTTAAATGATTGTACATTTTTATAAGTTTGTTTTGCAGAGGGCACTTATAAATCCCGAGAACATAAATTAATTGTAACCTATATCTTCACAAGGAGATGGTATGTTTATCCAAAACTGTAAACGAAAATTCGGCTTTTCGGCCGTATCACTCCTCTTTTTTCTGCTTCTGATTCCGGCTGTTCTTTTTGCCGGCGAGCAGACGACAGTTGGGACGACCGATGAACCCCACAACTGCCGGATGTACGGGATTATTTCCGAAAACAGCCCGACCTCGGCAATTCGGGATCATTTGATAAATATGACTAATTCTCTGGAGAATTTAAGCCCGTCGAATTCCGACGGCTGGTCGGTGTCATACTATCCGGATGGTGATATTGTACCGATCATCAACAGAGGCGCCCCTCCGGCATATAGCGATGCCAATTATGATCTGGCTGTCGATGAAGCGGCGGCGGCGACACCCCGTATTGCTCTCGCCCATGTGCGAAATGCTTCCTCCGGTCTTATTCCCCCCTCGGGGAATCCCCATCCATTTGAGAGGATTAGAGAGGGCAAGCACTGGCTAATGGAGCATAATGGTTCGATAGATAAAACCATTTTGATGGGGCTAATTCGCCCGGACTATTTTGCAGCTAATCCACCGGTGTACGGAGTAAATGAAACGGAATATATCGATTCGGAACTATATTTTCTTTTTATGCTGCAAACCATGGAAGATTTTAACTGGAATGTTAAACCGGCCTTGGGATATGTAATCCGCCGTCTGCGCGAAGAAATCCCTACTGAAGAAAGAATAAATTTTATTCTTACCGACGGTGATAAAATTTGGGCCTACCGGGAAGGTTCCAGTACGCATACTCTGTATTACATGTACAATACCACCGATACGGTTTATTCGGCAGTGGCCTCGCAGTACCCATCCGCAACTCAGGGCGATTGGGTATATATGGATAATGGCCAGCTGATCACGCTCACTCAGGATGCCGTTCCCCTTCTTGAAAATATCGAGGATTATTTCGGCGACGTACTAATCGCCGACAATTTTTTTGATAATAATACCAGCACCGACGATCTCATCGCCGACAGCACATATCAGGATTGGTATGAAAGCCGTGAAGCCAATCCGGAATTACTCAGCCTGAATACGGAAAATATCGGCGGTAATGGCGGAGCCAAAGCAGCCATCGCCGCCTCAAGCTCCGGCAATGTTTATCTATCTCAGGAATTCGGGGCCGCTCAGACCGGCGTTTTCGGTGTTCAATGGGATATCTATGTCGATTCGATTGTCGATATCAGCGATCCCGATCGGACCGGCTGGATGCTGATCGGCGATGCCAGCGATGAAAGTCGTCCGGGACCTAATTCGAACCCGACTGAACGATTTGTTCAGATGGCCTTCTTCCGCGATGGTGGCGGCGGTTCCGGGACAATGGACCTGACGGCACGCGAACGGGATGCCGGATTTACTTCGTTCACGACCGTGGCCAGTGGTCTGAATCTCGACCAGTGGTATACTATCAAAGTAATATGTGATTTGAATAATGGCACCTATGATATTTATATCGACAATGTATATCAATCGACGGTAACCTCTTATACCGAGAAATCATCGGTGACCCATATCAGTTTTGCCCAGTGGAATGACGGTGCCGGTTCATTTTTCGTCGATAATGTTTATGAAGTCGATGTTGAATCAACATATATGTTAACTATAGCGGTCGATCCGGCCGAAGGAGGATCAACTGTTCCGGCCGTCGGCGATTATATTTATCCGGAAAACGAAACGGCGGCAATATCGGCGGCTGCGGCCGAGGGATATCAGTTCGATTACTGGAGCGGTGATGTGGCCGATCCGAATTCACCTTCAACGACTGTCCTGATGGATGACAATAAAACCGTTACAGCTCACTTCTCATT
>CAZJLX010000011.1:0-15442 GCA_964546545.1 uncultured Ignavibacteriaceae bacterium
CCTTTCTTTACAATGTCCGTGATAGCTCGGATTATATAATACAAAGCGATTTTGGGGAAATGGTTGAAAATATAGATGACTTGTGCAATAGATTAATGTTGTTTTTCCGGGGTGAGAAAGAGTATAAATTGAGAAGTCCTGAAGATAATAATAATACCCGCGTCCGCAGGACGGTGCAGATTATTCTTGATGGTTTCCGAAACGATGCAAAATCTTTGGCTTAAAATTATAGACTCAAAAAAAAATCCGCTTTTCTGGCCGATTTTAATTTTCCTCTGGATTGTTTCAGGAATATATGCGCTTATTTTAATAGTGCATAATATTATAAAAAGACCCCGGATTAGATTATCGATTCCGGTCATTTCAATCGGCAATCTGACCGTCGGAGGCAGCGGCAAAACACCGATGACTTCCGAATTGGCCAGACATTTTACATCAAATGATAAAAAGGTAGGCATTGTCTCATCCGGTTATGGTCGCCGGAGCCGGGCCGATATTTGTGAGCAGGGTCGAAAGTTGGCAGATTTTGATGTCGACGATATCGGCGATGAAATCAAAATGTTGGCGGAATTTTTACCGGACTGTTACTTCTCAATCTCCAAATCCAAAGGCGAAGCGGCCGCTATTCTAGAAAAAAAATACAAGCCTGATATAATCCTGGTTGATGATGGTTTTCAGCATCGACAGCTATATAGAGACTATGATATTCTGTTAATCGATGCCTCGACCAATTTAAAAGATGAGCCTCTTTTTCCTCTCGGACGGCGAAGAGAGTCGCTCCGGTCTGTGAGCCGGGCCGATTGTGTTATCCTGACCAAAACGAATTTGACTTCACGAAAAGAAGATTTATATCGATGGTTAAATAAGATATTAGTCGATAAATTAATTGCCGAAGCCCGGTTTTTAAATATGAACGCCGTCTCAAAAGACAGCAAGGTGTTGCTGGAGAAGCTCTTGTCTAAACAGGTTTACTTTTTCGCCGGGATCGGGAATTTCGATTTATTATTAAGTCATATATCAAAAATATTTCCAAATCTTGTCGGGTGGCATAAATTTAAGGATCACTGCCGGTATCAAAGAAGTGATCTTACCCTGATTAAGTCAGAAGGGGAGAAATCCGATGCGGATATTCTATTGACTACCGGAAAAGATTATGTCAAAATGTCTGGTTTTGATTTTGGACGGCAATTGTATTATCTTGATCTGAAAGTTTACTTTGAATCAGGCGAGGAGTCGTTATATAACGGGTTGAATCGACTACTGGAAAAAAAGTAATGGAAAAAAATTACGATATAATAATTATCGGTTCCGGTATTGCCGGGCTGTTTTTTGCCCAGAAGATGGCCAAACTGATGCCCGATCGCAAGGTTGCGGTGATCACCAAAAAAAGCGAAACCGCTTCCAACACGAACTATGCGCAGGGTGGTATCGCCTCGGTTATGGCGCCGAGCGATAGTTTTGAGGCGCATATCGAAGACACACTTCGCACCGGCTCCGGTTTGTGCAATCAAAGCGTCGTCCGGAAGGTTATTCAAACCGGTCCCTCCGTTATAAATAAACTGGTTGATATAGGTGTCCGGTTTACCAAAAGCCGGGGTGCATACGATCTGGGTCGCGAGGGTGGACATTCAACCAACCGGGTGGTTCATGCCGCCGATCTGACCGGGCGGGAAATCGAGCGGGCTTTACTGGCCGCCTGTCGGCATCAAAAAAATCTCGATATTTTTAAACAAACAATTGCTCTCGATCTGATAACTTTTTTGCGTCGCGGCCGTCGCCTCTGCGGTGGAGTTTATGCCTTTACCCCAAAAGGTCGCGCTTTTGACAGTTTTTTTGCGCCGGTAGTGATGCTGGCCACCGGTGGTGCCGGCCAGGTTTATTATAATACGACCAATCCGATGATTGCCAGCGGCGATGGTGTGGCGATAGCCTTTCGGGCCGGAGCACGGGTGGCCAATCTGGAATTCGTTCAGTTTCATCCGACGACATTATATAACCCGGGTCGCTGGCCCTTTTTAATCTCCGAAGCGGTCCGAGGCGAGGGTGCGGTTCTCATTGATTCGACCGGTGAACGATTTATGAAAAAATACTCCGCTCAAAAGGAGCTTGCCCCGCGTGATATTGTCGCCCGTGCGATCGACAGCGAGATGAAAAAATCGGGTGAAGAATCGGTCTTTCTCGATATCAGCCATAAAAACTCGGCCTTTATTAAAAGGCGTTTCCCGAATATCTATAAAGAATGTCTCCGCCGTGGTTTTGATATAACCAAAAACCCGATTCCGGTCGTCCCGGCGGCGCATTATCAGTGTGGCGGCGTGATTGCCGATATTCGGGGCCGCACCGATATCGAAGGGCTATATGTCTGCGGTGAGGCGGCCTGTACCGGAATGCACGGAGCTAATCGACTGGCCTCTAATTCGCTTTTAGAGGCGGTCGTTATGGCCGATTTTGCCGCCGATGACGCATTTCTATTTCATAAAAATTATAAGCCGCCTAATAATATAAAAGCCGAGCAATGGCTTTCGTCGTCGATTAATCGTATGACCGAACGGATTGTAATCTCACACGATAAACTTGAAGTGCGAAGAATTATGTCCGATTATCTCGGAATCGTTCGTACCGTGGATCGACTGCAAATGGCCCAGGAAAGAGTATCGGTAATATTGAAGGCTATCAATTCATACTATTATAGCCAGCCGGTATCCTATGCAATTGTCGAACTGCGAAATATTGCTCAGGTCGCATCGCTGATTATCCGCTGCGCATCCCGAAGAAAAGAATCACGTGGTTTACATTATCTACTTGATTTTCCCGATACCGATGATAAAAAATGGAAACGAAATTCTATTGTCAAACCGCCCAATTTTATTCCTAAAATTACGAGTAACCGATAACGTTATCCATATAATTGCAAATAAATAGGGGTTATTAGTTGTAGCCCTTTTATAACTCATTATTGACCATATGTTTTGCATAATAAAGCTGGACAAATTAATAATATATTCGATATTATCATTATAAACAAAAAGGCGGATGGAGTGGGAGATCGCTTTTAAATCGTGATTTACCAGGATCCAAAGCAGAATTCGCATAAGCACCTGTGGAAAACGACAATGTAGGGGGAAGACAGGGTTATGCACCTGCTCCATCACGCCATTTTATTTTCAAAGTCTGTAAATAAATTACTTGACATCTTTATAATCTATCTTTACACTTAAATGAGGGTTTTATGCGGTGATAAATACCGTTTCAAAATATTAATATAGGTTTTAAATGCGTTCTTTATATGGATAAGCGTAACGCAAGATCGGTTTCTAAAAAGTCAGGCATTAAGACTTCCCAACGCGCGAAAGAAAGCATTAAAAGGCCGGGCCGTAAGCTACAACCTAAATCACCAAAACGGCAGGCCAAGCCGGCAGAAGTAAATCACGTGACCATTTTGCCGGAAGTGATTTCCCGCTGGCAGGAAGAGGCCGATATTATCGTGCGGATGACCGATGTCTCGGCATGCCTTATATTAGAGGCAGGGAAAAATATGCTTTCGATCGTCGTTAGCAGTGGTGATAAGGGCGAATTCTATAAAAAAGAAGTAAAAATCAAGACCGCCTTAAAAAATCTTATATTCTCTCGTACTCAAAAAGGGCAATTGACAAAGATTCCTAATGCGGCCAATAATCAGGATCAGGCAATAATTGACAAACTGCCTCCGGGCATTAAATCCTATACCGGAATGCCTCTTTATTTGCCGAATGATAATCTATACGGAATTCTGTCTATCTTTGACTCCGGAGAAGAACCGCTTGATGAAGACACGGGGAAGCTTTTAAGGCTATACGCCAGTATTATCGAGGACGATCTCAGAAGTTTATATTTTTCGGGAAATCGGATTAAAAGCGAAAAAGAACAACAGGAAAATAAGGAAAAATTTTACGAGGCTTTCCACTCCAATCCTGCCATTATGACAATAAGTACGCTTAAAGAGGGACGGTTTATTGAGGTTAATGATGCCTTTCTTGAAACATTTGAATTTAATCGTGAGGAGGTGATCGGCTCCACCAGCAAGGAGCTGAAGATTTTTCAGGATTACAGTCATCGTCAGAAGATTGTGCAACAGGCGATTAGTGAAGGGTTCACGGCATCGACAGAAGTCCCGATCAGAACAAAAAGCGGTCGACAAAAAATCGGTCTTTTTTCAGCCGATATAGTACATCTTCTGGGAATCGAACATTTGCTGATTATTATGAATGATATTACCGACCGAAAAATTACCGCTGATGCTCTGCGGGAAATTCGGGAGGAATATCGTATCCTCTTTCAAAAATCGAATGATGCCATTCTTATTCATGACCTTGAAGGTAGTATTTTTAATGCAAATATTAGGGCAACCGAGTTATTCGGATATGAATTATCGGATATTTTATCAATGAGTATCAGTCAGCTTCATCCAATAGAAGAATTAGAAGCCTACTGGCCGGCGCTTGAAGCGCTTAAGAAAAATGAATCCATTACATTCGAAATCGCCTTTATAAAGAAGGACGATATTGTTTTTCCGTCAGAAGTATCGGCTTCGTTGTTTGAAATAAACGGCCATAAAGTGATCCAGAGTATTGTGCGTGATATAACTCTGCGCAAACTGGCCGAACATGAGTTGAAGGATGCCTATAGCGATCTTCAACACGAGCGTGAGGAGTTAAATAAAAAAAATATTGCGCTCCAGGAAGTATTGGGGCAGGTAGAGGCCGGCAAAAAACAGATTGCCAAACAACTTCGCACCAATGTGGAAAAAATTGTGTTGCCTTCGATAAACCGCCTTATTGAAAAAGTCGGCCAAAACGATCGGGAAAACATTTCTCAAATTGTCAGGGCTCTGGAGGATATAACCTCGCCCTTTATAAACGGCCTGGAAGCAATGTATGCCCGGCTGTCACCGCGCGAACTGGAAATCTGTAAAATGATTAAAAACGGGTTGAGCTCAAAAGAAATAGCCCTGGCGCTAAATACATCACTGGAGACAGTTCGATTCCAGAGAAAGAGTATCCGCAAGAAAATTGGCATCACCGATCGCAAGGTCAGTCTGAGAAGTTACCTGGAAGTATTATAATCTCTTAATCGTTTTTTGTTTTCATATAAAATTTCTCTGTTGTATAAGGGGTTGTTTTATATAACCCTTTTTTACTCCAAATTCTACACTCGTGACAATATATGTTCGGTCGATAATTACTATGTAAAGCAAATCAGGGAATGTTGATAGGTGATAGACCTCTGTTCCTTTTTAGTTTTCACCGGTCTATTAGCACTATCCCTGAGACGAGTTAATCATCATGTCGTTAGCCGTCGCACCCTTCCGACGGCTAACTTTTTTTGTGGCTTTGGGACAATATTTAAATGTGTCATTGTGAATCTTAAATATATATTTTGAAATCGACGCTCAATGCGAATAATGCTCCAGAGACAACAGTTTTATATTTAAAACGACCCAAATTTCTCCTATCGCAAAGTACATCAATCGGTTACAGTAAAATGGGTTTGTTTCGCATAATTTAAATATTTCGCACTATCATCTTTGTAGTGAATTTGCCTATCCTTTACCATATTTCTGTGCCCGGTTGATCCTCAGATCGACCGGGAGTTCCGGCGAGTCTGAGGACTCGCTCGGCACTTATATTATCAAGGCTATTGCGAATTTGCGAAACGATGCAGAAGAGTCGGTTATCGGTCCGCCAGATTTTTTGGCGCTGAGACGGTTGGCGATAATTTGATTTTCACTTAATGACATAGTTATATCCTTAATAATGTCATCTACATAAGAAAACTAATAGTGCAATCAACATAGAGTTGATATGGAAAGTGTTAAAAAAAGAGTTTGATGCAATAAGAAATCAGTACCAACATGGCGCAGACTATGCAAGTTTGCTGTTATCGCACGAGGCCGTACGCCAATCACTTAATGGTAATTGCGGTGGAGTTTTTCTTTAACGGATTGGCTCCGATTGTAAGGCGAATGCTGGGGAATTGATCTGAAAAAAGCCCCGGCCAGTTACGGTCGGGGCTTAGGTTGTGGTCTATCGCCGGTCGAGAATTATTCCAGGTCTTCGCGAGGATTATCCTTAGCATACTTCTGAGCTTCGAGTAGTTGTTCATTGTCGATGGCTCTCTCTTTGCCCAGACCATACAGCTCGGGATGTTCATAAAGTCCCCGCTCGTGAGGCAACTTCTCAGTTTCGACCTGAATACGGTTAGCTTCTGCCCAACGGTCTTTGCGAATACCTGTGACCTGCCATGAAACTCTGGATTTTGGTACTCCCCCGGCGATTTCAAATGACTTGCCGTCCAACTCTCTGGCGATGAAGAGATTTGGACCCGGGGTGCCGATGGCGGTTAGCTGATAGCGGTATTCCATATTGAGGGCGTCGAAGTAATTCGGCATGGTAATCGTGGCTCGACCTTCAGGGTCAAGAGTAACGTTACCATTGTAGATGTTCATCATATCGGGTGATTCAACGAAGCTGTGCTGGAGAAATTTGTTTTCCGGATCCAGGGGGTGGTCAATCTTAAAAGAGCCCCCGCCCTTAGATAGAGTGCCGGTAATGGACACGTTACCTATGAAGCGACCGGCATAATTGGTGGTAGCGTCTGCCGCAGTAGCATAAACACCATAGGCGTTAACACCACCGTTCGCGTTGGCACTGACCCCATAAGAGTTGCCCCCGATATTGGTGCTGTTTCCGGCGTAAAGAAGCGCGCCATACCTATCTGAGTTCGATGCGTCGTTGTTATCCACACTTGCCCAGATACCACGGCGAAAACTGGATCCTCCAGTAGAGCTACCCGAGTAAAAGTAGAGACCGACAACACCCCCGGAGTTGGAATTATCCACTTCCGGTATATCGATAATGTAGCGATTTGCAGGTGTGTTGAAGTTTCGCTCTAATCGCATCAAGGACGAGTTTGTAGGAGTGCCACCATCACCAATCCGGATTCCTTCACTGGTGGCAACCATAGTGCTGTCGTAAATGATGAAGTAACTGGGGGGACGGTATAAGCTGTTCCCGTAAAAGTTGTTGGTGCCTGTCAAGGTGGCAGCCGTGCCATTGATTTTGCTCGCAGCGATATCTGCCGTAGGAGAGATTTCAATATCTTTAATCGACGAGTTGATTATTTCAGACGCCCCGACGGAGTTGGCCGATAGGTCGTCGGCAACCAATGTGTTGTCGAGCACCTCCGATGAGCCGACTGCTCCGGATGCGATATGATCGGCGTTTATGCCGTCGGTCGCTATGTCCAGCGTCACCGCTCCGGTGGATCCGCCGCCGGACATTCCGCTGCCGGCAATCACATCGGTAATATCGCCGCCGGAGTCGTCATCTACACCATCGGCAAATTCTGCCGGCATGCCGGTAATATTATTCCAGGCTATATAATATGATGGCGGTTGGGTGCCCAGAGTGGCGGCGTCCCCGGCACTTGTGGCATAATCGGCCTGGGTAGCGGAGGCGGCCTGTGTGGCGTAATCGGCCGAATCTGCCCGTAATGCCTGATAAGAGTATGGCGTGGATATTAAACGAACCCGTGGCGCAATTTCCGGATCGATCCCGATAGTAATGCCAAGATATCGGACAGTATCAGTTTCAAATAGATTGTCCGGAAGATGAACGTTTGCACCGAGTTGATAATCAAACAGACCTCCTGCAACCATAACCGCCTGAATTCCGCTCCACCAGAGAGAATCATTACCAGCTTCGGAGCCATAGATTTTAAATTTGATAAAATAGGCGTCATCTTCGACAGCATTTCCCTCATCGTCAGTAAGCCGACCCTGATAGTTAATCACCTGCGGCACTTCGGCAAATACGAAACTGGTGGCCAGAATGAGTGCCAGTGCCCACATGATCGTCAGCAATCTTGCGTAACTCATTTTGTTTTCCTATCCAAAGTAAATGTTATTTTTAATTTATATTTTTTTTCATCGTCGCCCGAGAGATAAGACCATATATTTTGTCGTTCTGTGCTCTGTCTGGGCTCGTCCCAAACCCCATAAAATATACCATTTTAGCGGTTTTTGTCAATAAGTATTAGATATACCGACCGATATTGGCGCTTTAAAATCCGACTTTGAGTGGGCCTAAGAAACAACATGGTTATCTTATGATTGGGTACAGCGAGATTGCCACTCTTCCTGCAAAAAGCATGGTATTTTTATCAGGCTCACGGTTATGGGGATAAAACGCTATGTCAGGTCTGAGGACACTCTTGGGACTGGATAGAAATTCGCTCAAGCGGCAATGCACTCATACCTTTTTGCCTATTCCAATAATTAATTTGACATCGACCCGTCATTAAGATATAATTGGAAATAATTCGATAGGCTCAATGATTTGACCAACGGTGGCGTAGAAAAAATAAGATGGATCGCAAAGAACTTCAAAATCTGATTAAACCGGTTGAGCCGGATATAGATCTTTTTCATAGCCGTCTGGCCGAATATATCAAAAATGATTCACCGTTGATAACATCGATCGCCCGACATCTGATGAAGGGACGCGGCAAACGGATGCGCCCGGCCTTTATGTTTCTTTCATCGCGGGCGGCCGAGTTTTTTACCGAAAACACTATCGACGCCTCGCTGGCAATTGAATTGATTCATACCGCGACGCTGCTTCATGACGATGTTGTCGATGATGCCGAGTTGCGCCGGGGTCAGGAAACGATTAATTTCAAATGGACTAATCTGATATCGGTGCTGATGGGTGATTATCTCTTTGCCAAATCCTTTCGGCTGATGTCGACGATTGGCTCCAAACCGTTGATGGATGCGGTTTCTTATGCGACCGAGCGGGTCTCAGTCGGGGAACTACGGCAGATTGAAGAAACGGCCAATTATGATTTATCGGAGCAGGAATATCTTCGGATAATCGCCGATAAGACAGCTTCGCTTTTTTCGGTTTCCTGCGAGGCGGGACCGATTCTTGCCCGGCAGGGGAGTGGGGTCCGGAAACAGTTTGCCGGATTCGGCGAAAAAATCGGCCAGGCCTTCCAGATTGCTGATGATCTTCTGGATTATGTCGGCAAGACCGATGAGACCGGCAAGGAGACCGGTAATGATATCTTAAGCGGCAAAGTGACCATGCCCTTGATATATGCCCTACGCCACGGTGAACGGAGTAAGGGACGGGAAATACTGAAGATTCTCGAAGATGGCAGCGATAAAAAGGGCTTTAAAAAGATATTAAAGTTTGTCACCGAATCGGGCGGCGTCGACTACACCTATCAGCGCGCGCATGAGATTGCGCACGAGGGGCTTGGTCAGGTTCGCGGTCTGAAAGATTCGACATTTTATAAATCACTTCTCGGCATGGTTAATTTTTCAACGACCCGCGCGGCTTAAAAGCTGTATTTTCGACAATTATCATTGTGCAATTCGACAGGAATCGAGTATAATAGACTATGCTGGGAATCAGTGAAATAACGATCGATTTTCTAACCGGGCATCCGTTTATAACCGGCCTGTTTTTTGTGCTGTTTCTGCTGTTTGCAATATATTTATATCGTCGTACCAATCCGCCGTTGTCCCGTTTTGTCAGACTCTTGCTGACCTCGCTACGGATTATCGCTATCACCGCCCTGTTTCTGGCACTGTTTGAACCGGTTTTGTCATATCAGCGGGAATATGAACGAAAGCCGAAATTGAAATTACTGGTGGATCGCTCAAAAAGCATGGATATAATCGAAGATGGTCTGAGCCGCTCGGAACGGGTTGACTCGGTATTATCCTCGGAAAGATTTAAAAAATTTTCCGAAAATTTTGATCTGTCAACAATGACCTTTGCCGGAAACCTGAGTGATAAAAACAAAGAATTGGACAGAGAACAGACAGCGCTGGGGGATATTCTTTTGGATTTGGCTGGACGCGAGATGGCGGCTCCTTCGGAGGACTGGCTTTTATTCAGCGATGGTATCTCCAACAGCGGCAGCAGTCCGAATGAGTTCAGGTCTAAAGCAGGGACACCGATTTATACGGTTGGGGTAGGGCAAGTCAGTTCGGAAAAAGATATCGCGCTGGAGACGATTGAATTTAATCAAACCGTTTTTGCCGGAAAACCGACCGAAATTACGGTGCATCTTCGCTGGCAGGGGATGAATAATGAAAAAGCAATAATAAAGATTCTAGATGGCCGACGCGAGATGGTTTCCAAAACGATTTCGCTGGCGCGCGGAATGCTGAAGGATGAAATACCTCTTAAAATAACTCCGCCTCAGCCGGGTCAGCAGACATTTCAGGTTACGATCGAACCTCTTGCCGATGAAGTGTCAAAAGATAATAATCAGCGGATGATCTCGATGACGGTAATGAAAAGCAGGATGAAAGTGATGCTGGTCGCCGATAGGATTGATCTGGAATATTCGTTTTTAAAACGTTTTTTATCCCGTTCCGAGTCGGTTGAGCTTACCCCGGTGGTTTATAGAGGCGATGGTTCTTATCTGATCGGGAGTTTCCCCGGATCACAGGCGGAACTTAATCGATACGATTTAATTATTCTGTACGATATTGATATCGGAAAACTAAAATCGAAAGATGGCCTGATAAATTCTTTCCTTCAGGATAAGGGCGGCGGTTTGTATGTTATGCCCGGTGAAAATTATTTGAAAGCATCATCACCCAACTGGCTGGACAAATATTTGCCGATGATTTCATCGCGTAAGCAGGGAAATCTGGTTTATATAAAATTTAATGGTCGACCGGTTGAAAATTACCTGTTTCATCCGGCGGTCAGAATCTCAGATAATCGTCAGGCGGTCCGTGAAGCATGGTCCAATCTGCCGAATTTTGAGGCGCTGGTACCGGTTGATTCGACGGCCCCGAATTCCGAACTGCTCGTGTGGGCGGAGATGAGAGGCGGTCAGTCGGCTTATCCGGTTCTGGCTTATCGTCGACTCGGTGCCGGTCGCGTACTGGCCTCATACGCTCTGCCATTCTGGCACTGGGCCTTTTTTGGATATGGTTTTGGCGGTGATGACAGCGAATACGGATTGTTTATCAGCGGAATTGTCAATTGGCTCTCGTTAAAAGAGGAAACCGATCCGATCCGGATTAATCCGGATAAGACTATTTATACTCGCGGAGAGAAAGTCGGCTTTAATGCCTCGGTCTTTGACCTCGGTTTCCGTCCGATCAACGGCGCCGGCGGGTATATAATTTTGGTGAACGGGGCAACCAACGATACCGCTATCGTAAACCTGAGGGAGAAGGGGGAAGGATTATACAGAGGAGAGAGCGAACTTTTACCACCCGGTCGGTATCAATATCATGGTGTCATCGAAAAAGAAGGCAAACGATTAAAAGAAAACTCGGGGCAATTGGCGGTTGAATCATTTTCGATAGAGGAGTACCAGAGGATTCCTGACTTTGAAAAGCTGACAGATTTATCCGGTTCGAATAACGGACAATTTGTGATGCTCAATGAGATTGATAATCTTTACTCGGCAATAGATTCCGGGCGAATATCGGTTTCTCTTCATAAGGAAATAATTCTTTGGAATAAATTTTGGCTTTTGGCTCTTTTTATTCTGATGCTTTCACTGGAGTGGTTTTTAAGAAAGAGATTTCAACTTATTTAAATTTTCGCAATCCGGCGGTTAATTAACGATTTTTTGGTTGAATTTTTTTAATTCAGGAGTTATTTACCAGCCGAGCAAGACAGGATGGCAGGAGTTGTATGAAAATTGCGATAATCGGTTCAGGTTTGATGGGGCAGGCGGTTGCCTATGATATCAGCCGCGCTGAGGGTGTCGAGAGTGTCGGTCTATTCGACTTTGATCTGGATCTAGCGGGCGAGGTGGCCAATAAGTATGGCAATGAAAAAACGGTTGCAGGAAAGATCGATGCTTCGGACGAAGATCAGGTGGCCAGTATTTTAAAAGAATATGATGCCTGTATATCGGCGGTTACCTACAAATATAATCCGGGTATGACACGAGCGGCGATTGCTACCGGGACGCATTTTTTTGATCTGGGTGGGAATAATGATGTTGTCTGCACACAGTTTGAAATGGATGAAGCGGCGAAGGCGGCTGATGTTCTGGTGATTCCTGATTGCGGTTTGGCGCCGGGAATGGTTTCGGTTCTGGCGGCCGCCGGAATCGCCGAATTCGATAAAGTCAATTCCCTTAAAATCCGGGTCGGCGGTTTACCTCAGAATCCGCGGCCACCGCTTAATTATCAGATGGTTTTTTCATCCGAAGGATTAATAAATGAATATTGGGAGCCGGTCGTAATTCTCGAAAATGGTGAAAAAAAGACAGTCAATCCGATGACCGGACTGGAAGTTCTGGAATTTGACGGGATCGGGACGATGGAGGCCTTTTATACATCGGGGGGAACCTCCACCTTGCCTAATACTTATCGTGATAAAATAGCTTTTATCGATTATAAGACCATCCGTTATCCGGGGCATTGCGCTGTTTTTAAGCCGATGCTCGAAATAGGTCTTGGTTCCCGGAGTAGAGTCAAGGTTGACGGAACCGAAGTCGTACCCCGAAGAGTTTTTAAGAAAATATTGGAGAAAAACCTGACATTTAATGATCTGGATATGGTTCTGGTGAGGCTTATCTTTGAAGGTCAGAAGGATGGCGCAGATAAAAAGTTGCTGTATGAGATTGTCGATCGGCAGGATAATCGGACCGGTCTGACATCAATGATGCGCATGACTGCTTTTCCGGTTGCCATAATAGCCTGGATGGTTTGTTCGGGGCGCATCAGTCATCGGGGTGTGATTCCTCAGGAAATTGCGGTCGAACCGAAATATTTTATGGCGCAGCTGAAAAAAAGAAATATAAATATTGTCACCCGGGAACAATAATCTCCAAATCCGGATATATTAATATATAAAATGGACTGATTGGCAACATTTTTTGTATAATAATAAAAAAGTACTTGAAAAAATTGTAGTTTTTATCCATATTGTCGTCCTTTGAAACGTATGGGTAATAAAAGTATTAGTGGATTAAAAGGAAAAGGAAAAGAATATGCAGCTATCCAGAAAATCAGATTATGCACTTCGAGCGATATCCCATTTCGCGGCACTGAAAAAAGGTGAACTGGCATCCATAGGCGGTGTCGCCAAAGCACAGAATATTCCTCGTGAATTTTTGGCAAAAATTTTGAAAGATCTCACTTGGGCCGGTATTTTGGTATCATTCCAGGGAGTGACCGGCGGATACCGTCTGGCCAAACCGGCACGGGATGTATCATTTCTTAATGTTATAGAGGCTATGGATGGCCCGATTTTCCTGAATCTGTGTGTAGAGGGAGCCAAAAATTGCAATCACAGCAAGGGCTGTAATATGCGCGAGTTTTGGGTTAAAGAACAGGCACATTTTAAGAAAGTTCTGGCTCGCGCCAATTTTGCCAGATATAAAGCGACTTTAAAATAGTTGACAGGATGATGGTATAGAATTCCGTCACTTTAATAATCAGGACCGGCATCAAAAACTTGATGCCGGTTTTGTTTTTATAATCTGTTTTTAATTGATTTTATCCTTTTACAAAGAGCTGACGAGGGGTTGCATTTTTGGCAGCGATGTTGTAATATTCTTTGCGATGATTTCAAAACGGCAGTCCGGTGGCAGTAAATAATTAGGCTATCGGCTCCGTTTTAACGTAAAATATATGCGGATATTTGGGGAATGATTTGATTTTGGAGGATGCAGGATGAATTTCGAGGATAAAGATTATAAGATTCGTGTCGGTTTGGCCGAGATGCTCAAAGGTGGTGTTATTATGGATGTCACATCACCGGAGCAGGCAAAAATTGCCGAGCAGACAGGAGCGGTAGCGGTTATGGCGCTGGAGCGGGTTCCGTCCGATATCCGGGCCGAGGGTGGCGTGGCACGAATGGCTGATCCGGATATTATTGAGGGAATCAAAAAAGTCGTTTCAATCCCGGTCATGGCCAAATGCCGTATTGGCCATTTTGCCGAGGCGGAGATACTCCAGGCGCTGGAGGTCGATTTTATCGATGAATCGGAAGTATTAACGCCGGCTGATTATAAGTACCATGTCGATAAATGGAGATTTAAAGTCCCTTTTGTCTGCGGTTGCCGTAATCTGGGCGAGGCGTTGCGTCGAATTGCTGAAGGGGCGGCGATGATTCGGACCAAAGGCGAGGCCGGAACCGGCGATGTTTCTGAAGCGGTTCGACATTTACGCGAGGTTTGGGGTGCCATTCGTCAGTTGACCCTGATGTCCGACGAGGAGCTTAACGGAGCGGCCAAGGAAATGTCGGCGCCATTAATGGTTGTCAAGATAGTGGCCAAACTGGGTAAACTTCCAGTCCCGAATTTTGCGGCCGGCGGTGTGGCGACTCCGGCTGATGCCGCGCTGGTGATGAAACTTGGCGCCGAATCGGTTTTTGTCGGGAGTGGCATATTTAAATCAGGCAATCCTGAAAAACGAGGCCGTGCCATCGTAACCGCGGTTGCCCAATACAACGATGCCAAAATAGTCGGCGATTGCAGTCGTGGTCTGGGTGAGGCGATGAAGGGTATTGTGGCCGCCGAGATTCCGGAAGACAATCTGCTTCAGGTGAGATAGCATTTGTGGTTATCTCTTTATATTCATGTTCGATAATATAACAGTCGGTGTCCTGGCTCTTCAGGGTGATTTTGAGCGGCATTTGTATCATCTTAAACGCCTGAATGTAACCGGTCGCGAAGTCAGAAAAACCGAAGAACTTAATGGACTTGACGGACTGATTATTCCGGGTGGCGAGTCGACGACTTTTTCTGAGCTGATCGACCGCTTTTCACTTCGCCGGGACTTAATCAAATTCTGCACCAAAAAGGCGGTTTGGGGGACCTGTGCCGGTATGATTATGCTGGCCCGTCAGGTCGATGACGATCGGGTAAAAACTTTGAATATTATTGATATTAAGGTCGAGCGGAATGGTTATGGGCGTCAGATTTATTCTGCCTTTGCTGAGGTCAATGTACGACTGAATGGCTCGATTGAGAAGCTTCCGGTCTCGTTTATACGGGCGCCGATAGTAGTCGATTATGGCAAGGATGTGGAGGTTCTGGCAAAGTATGAAGATCGACCGATTTTACTCGCCCGAAAAAACTGTCTGGTCAGCTCTTTTCATACTGAACTGCACGAGAATCAAAATTTGCTCAAATATTTTCTGGATAACTTCGTTTTAAAGTTTTGAAAGCGACGATATAGAAGGGTGATTCCATTTGAAAAAAGTAAGTACCACAGCAAATTCGGATAATCCCGCAGTTTATCTAAAAAAAATTATTATTGCCGAATATTATGGATTTTGCATGGGTGTCGAGAGAGCTATCTCGATTACGAAAAAAACCAAAGAGAATCACTCGAAAGTGACCATATTAAATGAGATTGTCCACAATGATGCCGTCGTAAATGATTTTGCCCGCTCCGGCGATT
>CAZJLX010000012.1:0-15098 GCA_964546545.1 uncultured Ignavibacteriaceae bacterium
CCATCATATTGGCCAGAGATTGCATGGTAAATTGAGTGCTTTTGCTGTCACCGGTTCCATCCAGACCGATTATAAGTCCGTAACCAATCAGATTGATTTCATTATCGGTGTGAAATCGAGCAATATCCTTGATCCGAACACCCGCCTCGGCCGGCGGTTCAAAAAGACAAAGCATCAATATTAATATCGCCATTAAAACGGCGGGATATGAAAGCGGTGTACGAATAATTGTGCGCATCTTCCCCCTCCTAAAATAACCAGTTGAGGAAACGCATGACGATGCCGGGACGACTGGACGTATTGGTCGCTCCTTTGCCGGTATATGAAATTTCGGCATCAGCTATCTGATATGAATCGACCGTATTTTCGGGCGAGATATCTCTCTGACGAACAACACCGGTTAGAGTAAGCGTTTCTTTATCTTTGGAAACACCTATGGTCCGACTGCCCTTGATAACCAGATCACCGTTATTCCGGACATCTACGACCGTCACCGACATTTTGGCGCGCAACGACTGATTGCGGACATTTTCTCCCTTACCGTCAAAGGAATTACTATTGCTGCCGCTCGCACCGAAAAGCGGAATAAAATCAAGCGACCCGATACCCGGTCCGCCCGAGGTCGAAAAAGAACCGCTTTTTTCGGTTTTTGTTTCCGACTGAGTCGAGGCATTTGACGCTTCATAAATAAGCACGGTTAAGATATCACCCATATTATGAGCCTTTATGTCGGTAAAAAGCGAACTGCCCTGACCAAAATCACCGGCCCAGACACGGAGTGAAAATGGCAGAAGTAAAAGGATGGCAGTCAACAGCAAAATTTTTCGTAAATTCATAAACGCACCTCAATGTGTCGTTACCTGCACCGTACTTTTATCCAGAATTGCACAGGTTATGATTTTATTCGATTGATTGTTTCGAACCCTGACGATGTCACCGGTTATACCGGGTTGTAATGCGGTTCCGGCGGTTTTTATCTGAAGGGTCGAAGTTTTATAAAGGATGGATACCTCCTGACCGGCACGCACGGTGGGAATTTGCTCGAACATCCTGTTGGTAAGGATTTGACCCGTGCCAATGCTTCTCCGGGTCCAACGCCCCGACAGATCTCTTTCCGATGATAAGGGTGTATCTGTCAGAGAGGTTACTTCCATCCTTTTAATTTGAAAATTATTACTATTTAATATTTTGTTTCTTCCGATCCGCCCGGTCGAAATCAGGACATCGCTAAAATGACGGATACGAAACCTGGCCTGTCCATCGATCAGGAGTGAATTATCTTTATAAATTTCCACTTTAAGTGAAATCAATCCTCGCGGAGTAGCATGTTTCCATGACTCCGGATCGGTTAAGGGAATAATTTTAATACTGTCATATTGTCGATTTTCCAGACTTATTCGATTTCGGCTGATTTCAACATCGTGTAATATCGGATCAAGCTGAAAATATGATTTGACAGATTGCACCAATATCGAATCGAGCTTATTGTCGGCTCTGGCCGATAATCCCGGGAGAAGACAGAGAGCCGTAACAAACAAAAATGTAATATTATGTTTAAGCATATTATCCGTCACGTCTTCAGATTATTGGCAATCTGTGTCATATCCTCACTGGTTTTGATAACTTTGGAGTTAATTTCATAGGCTCGCTGGGCGACAATCATGTTAACCATCTCATCGACAACCTCGACATTGGACATTTCCAGATAGCCCTGGTCGATTTTGCCCAAACCCTCTTCGGCCGGATTTCCAAGAATCGGATCGCCCGAAGCGCCGGTTTGCATGAACAGGTTATGCCCCACCGCCGAAAGACCGGCCGGATTTATAAAGCGGGCCAGCTCAAGCTGTCCGACTGATTGAGGCTCATCATTGCCCACGACCAAGACTTCGACTTCGCCGGTAAGACTAATTGAAATGGCGGTCGAGTCTTCGGGGATGGTAATTTCGGGATATACAAAGTAACCGTCGACATTGACCAACTGTCCTTCGGCCGAAAGCTTAAAAGCGCCATCACGGGTATAATTCATTGTCCCATCCGGCATCTGAATCTGGAAAAAACCTTCGCCGGAGATGGCCAGATCCAACGGATTTCCGGTCGATGTAAAATCACCGACCGAGAATTCACGCGAAGTAGCCACCGGGCGAGCACCGTAACCAATGGCCAAATTTGTCGGAACTGTCGTGCTTTCGGATGAAGCAGTTCCGGCCTTACGATAATTTTTATAGAGCACATCCTGGAATTCAACGCGGCTGCGTTTGAATCCGGTGGAATTGACGTTAGCCAGATTGTTGGCAATATTGTCAACATTCATCTGCTGCGCCTCCATCCCGGAAGCAGCCGTTCGCATTGCTTTTATCATCTTCTAACTCCCTTATATTTTTCTATCTTGGCTGGCCGACATTGGCGAATAATTTGTCGAGGCTTTCATCCTGTGATTTTAATGCCTGCGCATCCGCCTCATAATTCCTGAACGAGATAATCATATCGACCATCTCTTTAATAATGTCGACATTGGCCGATTCCAGATATCCCTGACGAACCGCGAAATTAACCGCCGCCTGTGGCTCCACGCCCTCGGGGATCATAAACTGCCCGTCGCCGGTTTTTTGCAGAAGTGATTTATCCTCAAAATCCACGACCCGGATATTGGCGACACTGCCGCCGTCAACCATGACCTGACCGACTTCGGATATACTGACCTTGCCACCACCGACCGTTATCGGGCCGCTGTCACCCAAAAGCCGTTCGCCTTCAGGATTAATCAGAAATCCTTCCTGACTGATTATCAGGTTTCCGGCGCGGGAATAAACGACCTCGCCCTCATCGGTTTCAAAAGCAAACATCCCGTCACCTTCAATAGCGACATCCAGATCATTCCCGGTCTTATCCAGTGAACCCTGTTTATAACTGGTATAAACCTGATCAATCATCGGGCTTTTCCAGTCGGCGCGGCTGGGCTGACGGTTAGCCCGGACTTTTGAAAGCTCTTCGGTGAAGAGAATATCTTTTTTATATCCGGGTGAAGATACATTGGCCAGATTATTAGCGATGACATCCTGTTGCTTGATGCGGGGAAGCATCGCCGACGCTGAACGATATAATCCTTTAATCATAATTATATTTCTCCGTTTTTACTTTAAGCAAGGGTTGTGCCGATATTGGACATTGGCCACATCCTTATTGCAAGCCATTATATATCAACAAGATGTAAGACAACAAACTTGCCGTGATGATCAATCCGCCAAAAAAAATCAATCAAATCGGGAAAATATTTCCCTGCTTAATAGCGCTTTTTGGTATATTCGGCTGGAATTACAACTTATTGGTTGTCAGAAATCAATCCGTAAACATTTGAGCCAAAATGCTGCAACTTTGGAATCAGGATTTCAATATTTTGAGTGCAAAACAATACACACTGGCCAATTATGACAATTTCTCTTGCTCAAAATCGGAGATTCCACTATATTTTTAACAAAGTTATATATCGGATACATAAAGGCTTACAGGATTTTAAATCATTTGGAGGTTCAACCGTATAAATATTAGGCTTCCTTGCATTGCTTTTGCTGTAAAGACTATTTGAATATGAAAAAATATATGAAATATTTCGGACTAATTTTACCGCTGATTGTCATTTCCATTTTGGGCGGAGGCGGTTCCCTTCTGGCTGACCCGGGTGAGATAGATACGGTTCGTATCGACTCAGTCGCCACCTATCCGGGACGCACGGTGGCATTGCCGATTACTTTCTATAATGATGAAGAACTCTCGGGAGTAGAGCTTGTGCTCGATTATAACAACGACTACCTTACTGCTGATTCATTCTCGCTTGCGGGCGGTCGACTGGAGTATATTGATCCGGACAATATAGAGTTCAGCGATTCGACCAATCTGGTCCGCCTGCTGATTATGGATTGGGTAGATTATATAGATATTGGCGATGGTTTGATGTGCACTATATTTTTCACAGTGGCTGAAAATGCCGGCGGGCAGGATTTAGTCGTTGAGAACGGTTTTTGGCCCTTTATAGATCCAAATCCATATTTATCCGATACCTTTACGACACGATTTCTAAATTCGACCGCGACCGAGTTTATATTTCCGCACATAAAACCGGGTAAAATCTTTGTCATTGATATACCGCCCTATCCCGATTCGGTCTGGGTAAATCGTCAGACCGCCATGCCGGGACAGAGCGTGGCGGTGGATATCTATGGCTACAACAGTATTCCGGTTAAGGAGATAAGGATTCCCCTGTACTATTCTTCAAATTCGTTGATTTACAGCGATACCAGCTTCGGCGGAACATTGGGCGAACTGGCCGACAGAAGACTGGTTGATCTGCGCAGCCAATTGAATCAGATTTTAATTACCCTTGAATACAGCGAAAGCTCTCCCCTTCCACCGGGAACAGGTTTATTAGCCACCATTATTTTTGATGTTGACAGCGAGGCGCCCGACGAGTTGGTCCTGCTGGATTCGACACAATTTCTTGGTGCACAATCGCTGGAATATTCATTAACTTCCGACAATAATAACATCGTCTTCACGCCGTTCTTTACCTACGGTTATGTCCATATTCAGAGCGGCACCGATGTTTTCGATGACAACAGAAATACCTTACCAAAGGAATTCGCCCTTCATCAGAATTCACCCAATCCCTTTAATCCGACGACCAGAATCAAATTCGCTTTGCCGAGAGAGGCATTTGTCGACCTGAATGTGTTCAATGTCCTGGGCCAAAAAGTCAAAACTCTGGTCAACGGTTCGCTCGCGGCCGGTAATCATGAGATAATTTTCGACGGAACAAATGAAAATGGCGAAACACTGGCGTCCGGGATTTACTTTTACAGGCTTGACACGGCCGGGTTCAACAAGAGTCGAAAGATGATGCTGTTGAAATAATCGGAAATATTATCCTATATTATTCAATTGCTCCCGTCTGGCGCGGGAGCTTTTTTCATGTTGAATCATGCGGCCGGCGAGTTCGTCCTGTTCCTTTTGCTGCAACAATTTTATTTCTTTATCATGCGCTTCGCGGAGCCGCTCTTTTAGTTTTTCATATACTTTTTTTGCGCGCGTCGCTTCAACCAGTGCCTCACGTTTATTGTCTTCATCTTTCTGATATACTTTTAAAAGCTGGCGCCCGGTTAATTCATTTTTTTTCAGTTGAAGATAATAGCGGGAAAACATTGTCATATGATGCAGGTTTATGCTACCGGTTAGATATTGACGCTGATTATTTATATTCTTATCTCGATTCCGATGTATATCGCTCAACTCTTTTTCCTGCCCGACAACCTGCTGTGTGGCCAGCGCCAGAATTTTTTGTTTTTCCTTTTCCTCATGCGCTTTTAGCTGGAGTATTTTTTCCAGCCGGAACCGAAACTTTTTCATTATTTTTAACCTGATTAACCGGACTACTGAGGATATTTTCCAGTTCGTTCAAAGAAGAATCCAGATCGGATTGCTCCTTGATTTTCTGACGAAAGAATTTATTCAGATCGTCTATTTTGGCGATAGCATAATCGATTTTCTCCGAAGAGCCGCTGACATAGGCTCCGATATTTATCAAATCTTCCGCCTCGCGATAAGTCGCAACAATTTCACGCACCCGGGCCGCTAATGCCTGATGTTCTTCCGACGCGATATCAATCATCAGACGACTTATTGAATCCAGCACATCCACCGCCGGATACTGATTCATTGCCGCCAGTTTTCGAGACAAAGCGACATGACCGTCAAGAATCGAGCGCACCGCATCTGAGATCGGTTCATTAAAATCATCACCCTCGACCAGAACGGTGTACATACCGGTAATGGATCCCCTGTCATTGGTTCCGGCGCGTTCGAGTAATCGCGGCAGCATGGCAAAAACAGAGGGAGTAAAACCTTTGGTGGCCGGCGGTTCACCGACGGCCAAACCGATCTCCCTCTGGGCAATGGCAATTCGCGTCAGCGAATCCATTAAAAGCATGACGTTTTTGCCCATATCACGAAAATGTTCGGCAATCGCGGTGGCGACACAGGCGCCTTTAATCCTGATTAAGGCCGGCTGATCCGAAGTGACCGCAACAACAATCGAGCGTTTTAATCCTTCCGGTCCGAGGTCCCCCTCGATAAATTCACGCACCTCGCGACCGCGTTCACCGACTAAAGCAATGACATTTATATCCGCCGTGGAACCGCGGGCAATCATTCCGAGCATAATTGATTTACCGACGCCCGATCCGGCAAATATTCCCATTCGCTGTCCCTGACCGCAGGCAGCCATGATATCAACCACTTTGATTCCGGTCCGAACCGGTTCGGTTATCCGTCTCCGCTTGAGAGCATGAATCGGGGCACTGTCAATCGGTCGCGTCCGGACACTCAAAATCGATCCTTTACCGTCAATAGGCTGGCCCAAACCTCCGAGAATACGTCCGATTAATTCATCACCGACCGGTATCCGAAGCTGTTCCCCGGTTGAGATAACGGTTGAACCGGGCGTGATACCGGAGACAGAACCCAGCGGCATTAATAATGTTCGATTATCGCGAAAGCCAACCACTTCCGCTTTTACTTTTTGGCCGCTATCCTGATTTTCAATATGGCAGAGATCACCGACCGACACGGCCGGTCCGATTGATTCGATAACGACACCAATGATCTGTACCACCCGACCCGATTGTTTGATCGTACTGGCATTATTTATTCGTTCGGTGTATAAATTATATGGAATACTTTTCACTGTTCACCTTCATTACCGATTATAGCCCCGGCAATAACATCAAGTTGTGAATCGACGCGGGCGTCAATATCACCGGTCGGTGTTTCAATAAAACAGCCACCGAATCGAACCCGTTTGTCAGGTTCGATAATAATTTCTTTAACAGCGGTCGATTCGCCTTTGAATCGGTCAATCTGTTGTTCGATAAGCGGCAGATGGTCCGGATGAACTTTGACTTTTATTTTCGATTTATCGACCAGCTTATCGATCGCATCATTAATAATGGCGGCAGTGATTTCATGATCGATCCGGGCAGCATCGCAAGTGACTTTTTTCGAAACCAGAATAATCATTTCGACTATTTTACTGCGCGCCTCATTGAAAAGAACTTCGCGTTGAGTTATCGTCTCTTTTATCACCGATGCAAAATTGTCTATAACTTTACGGGCCTCCAGATGCCCTTCCTTAAGACCTTTCTGATAACCCTCATCGTATCCTTTTTGATGCGCCTCCTGATTCTCCCGAATTATCTGCTGTTCAATTTTTAAAAGTTCCTGCACCGGAACCATTTTTTTGCCTTCGATAGTTGTCTGGACAGAGACATCTATAAATTTTTGAGAGACTTTTTTTTCGGCCGCAATGTCGGCCTCGATATCGGCTCGAAATTCACCGATAATAACTTTTTCACCTTCGACCCGGGTTCGGAAAAGTTTAGACGATGACATCCTCTTTGCCTCCGCGTCCGGAAATCACGATCTGGCCCTCTTCTTCAAGTTGCCTGACCGCTTCAACTACCCGTTGCTGGGCAGCTTCAACATCGGACAGACGCATCGGCCCCATAAACTCCATCTCCTCCTTGACCATAACCGCCACACGCTCGGAGACATTGGAATATATCTTGCCGCGGACCTCTTCGGAAGCCGCTTTGAGCGAGATCGAAATATCTTTGGTTTCGACTTCCTTAAGCAGGCGCTGAATCGAACGATCATCAAGAAGAATAATATCGTCAAAGACAAACATCATATTCTTAATTTCGGCCGCCAGATCGGCATTTTCGGCTTCAATCGATTGTAAAATATTCTTTTCAGCCGAGCTTTCAATCAGGTTCAATATTTCGGCCATTGTCTTGGCTCCGCCTGAAATCGACAGCTCACCGACCGATCTCGCCTCGAATTGCCCCTCCAGAGTCGATTCAATCTCCTTTAAAACATCGGGCGAAATCTTTTCCATCGTCGCCACACGCAGGGCGACCTCCGACTGCAATTCGGAGGGTAATTCCGAAAGAACCCCGGCCGACTGCGGAGGCGATAGCTGCGACAGAATCAACGCAATTGTTTGCGGATGCTCGTTTTGCAAAAAGGCCGTAAGCTGCTTGGCATCAATATCTTTCAGAAGATTAAAACCTGAAGTGCGGAAAGATGACTCCAGCCGGGACAATATTACACCCGCCCGTTGGATACCGACCGCTTTTTCCAGGATTTCTTTTGCAAAATCGACACCACCCTGTGATATATACTGACGGGCCATAAAAATATTATGACAATCGTCGATAACCGCCTTCTCGATATCGGGAGGAACATCTCCCAGATTGGCAATCTCTACGGTCAGCGCCTCAACATCAGCTTCCGCGAGATTTTTTAAAACAGCGGCTGAGACTTCCGAACCAAGGGCAACCAAAGCGACGGCTGCTTTTTGCATCGGGCGGAGATCTTCATATTTTATTTTACTCATAACTTTTACTCAGCCATCATTGTTTTAATTACTTTGGCCATCTCTTCAGGGCGCTTTTGCGCGGTGGCCGTCATCTGATCGGCAAGCTTTGTTGCCCGTTTTTGCGGCTTGATCTGAAGCTCGTCATCCTCTATTGCCTTGGCGGTTTCATCCGAAATAGCATCCGCTTTGCCACTCGATGATCTCATATATGATTGCTGGGGAACCAGGCTTCCCAAACTGGCAAAGAGCTTTTTGACTTTCTTTCTCAGGTATAAAAAGGCAAGTATTCCAAGTAGCACCATCCCCACTTTTTTGGCCACATCGAGATAAAACTCCTGCTGATAGATGGTGTCAAGTTTATCCTGCTCGAATTCCATGGAGGTTTTATCAAAAGCTAGATTGACAACCTCGATCTGATCGTTACGCTGACCGTCAAAACCAATTGCGTTCTTGACGATCGAGGAAATGTTGTCGATCTCCTCAGGTGAACGTGGTTCATAAACCGATTCTATCACTCCCTCGGCGTTTGCTTTTTCGGTATATGCGCCGTCCAAAAGCACCGCCACCGAAAGACGACTGATTGTCCCCACCGAATTAACCAAATGTTCGACCGTTTTGTTGATCTCAAAATTGGTTATCGATGTCTCGACCTTATTTTCATCGGAGCTTACCGCAACTTCCTCCTGTTTATCAGAAGCTGTTTTACTTTCATCGGTGCGCTGCTGACTGCGGATAGCGGTGGTATTCGGATCATACGTCTCGGATGTTTTTTCCAGCTGCTGGAAATCGAGTTCGGCCGTTACCCGAACGATTGATTTACCGGTCCCGACCAGCCCGTCGAGCATCGTTTGAGCCTTTTCCTCAAGATAATTTTCCACATTTTTTCTAACCTCAAGCTGTGAGGATGACAAACCGGCCAGATGATCGGACTCCATCTTTGAAGATAAGAGAGTGCCGTTATAATCAATAATTGAAATGTTTTCAGGTTTGAGTCCTTCCACCGAAGAAGCCACCAGATGGGTAATTCCGGCGATCTGCGATTTAGTCAAACCGGTCGGACTGCTCAGTTTCAGAACCACTGATGCGGTCGCTTCAAGTTTGTCTTTCTTGAACAATCTGTCTTTGGGCATGACAATATGCACGCGCGCCGCTTTAACACCGGAGAGCTGCATGATGGTCCGCATCAATTCACCCTCAAGAGCACGACGGAAATTTAAATTTTGTAAAAATTCGGTCATCCCCAGATTCGATTCATCGAAAATTGAATATCCGACATTTCCGGAGCGAGGCATTCCCTGTGAGGCAAGCGAGATACGGACCCGATAAACGTCCCCTGAAGGTATTGAAATTGTCGCACCCCCATCTGATAATTTATAAGGTATATTCTGTTCGGCCAGATAATTAACGACTTCCCCGGCCTCGGCGGCATCGAGCCGTGAATAGAGCGGGGCGTAATTGATCGATCCGAGCCAACTGGTTACGACAAAACCACCGACTATAATGCCGGCCACGACGCCGACAAGCATAATCGCCTGACTGGGTGCCATAGCCCCTATAAATTTTGAGATGTTCGAGAAGAGCTTTTTAAAATATTCCATTGTAAATCCTATTTATCTCTTTCCGCCAAATCCTATGGTGGAAATCCCGCTATATTTTCTACATCGGCATTCGTACCAACTGTTGATAAGCATCCACCAAACGGTTACGGATCTCTAAAAGAAGTTCGGTCGGATTACAAGCCTTTTCGTCGGAAATCATCACCTGATGCAAATCAGCCGCATCGCCGCTGGCCAGCATTTCAGTCGCTTTGGCCGCATCCTGATGTAATTCATTAACAGAGTCTAACAGGTCACCAAATATTTCGGTGAACTCGCCCTGCTTATCTCCGGCCCCTTTGGTCGGATTGGCTTCAATGCCATTTTGCAGGCCGGGAACCAGCCGATTTATTTGGCCGATCGTACTCATAATCTGACATCCACGAAGTTGCCAAGATGTTCTTTTGAAGTCTCTCCGTCGCGTTTATAAACGGAACCGGTCTCACCATTCTGGTACCGGGCAAATAAAAGTTCCAGCGCCTCTTTTTCCTCGGCCGACAGCAAATCGGAAAAAGCACCGCTTTTTAATTTGACGGCCAGTTCCGAACTGGTCTTGTCAAGCTGCGGTGGAATTTTGATCTTCGGATCATTTTCCACCTGTTTCTTTTCAGCATTAATCTGTTTGTTATCGATTGCCTGGTTACCCATGGTATTGCGATAACTGTCAATTCCTATTGGATTAATCTTCATTTATATAACTCCCGTTTATATTTCCAGAGCATTTTTTGCCATCTGCTTTGAGGCCAGCACAACGGTCGTGTTCGCTTCATAGGCACGCGAGGCAGCCATCATATCGACCATCTCGGTAACAATTTCTATATCGGGCATTTTTACCATACCGTTTTCGTCGGCATCGGGGTGATCCGGATCATGAATCATTTTAAAGCCGGTGACCGGATCCTCAATCTCACGGCCTTTGGCCTTCGCGATTTCAACATTATCGCGCGAAGCCATTATACCGCCGGTCATATGCCGGCCGTTAGTGGTAGCCAGTTTACTTGATGCATTTGACATGACCGTATCAAAAGGGATATTTTCCTTCGCTTCAGAAACGATAACACGTTTACGCCGGTACGGCCCCCCCTTATCAGTTCGGGTCGTTTCAGCATTGGCAATATTCTGCGCCACCACATCCATCTTTTTCCGTTGTAGTGTCATGCCGGTGGCTGAAATATCTATTGCATTGAAAAGTCCTGACACTTTATAAATCCTTAACTGCTTTTAATTGCATTTTTGAGGGCTCTGAACTTATTGGCCAAAAGCCGCGCTCCGATATTATAATAAATCTCGTTCTTGGCAAGTTTGGCCATTTCATCATCGATATCAACATTGTTGATGCCATTGCTTTCGCTTGAGTTATTTATTATCACTTCCGGAGGCTTATCGGGTGAATTACCAATCGGAATATGGTTGGGATGAGTTTTAGAAACTCTTATTTGCATTTTATTTCCTACCGCCCTGGTCAATTCACCATGAAAGTCAATGTCGCTGCTTTTATAATTGGGTGTCGAAACATTGGCGATATTTCCCGAAATCAGTTTGTGTCTGACCGATGAAATATCGAGGAATTTCTTCAGCAGCGGAAAACCGCTGCCCTCGAACACTGTCTTTTCTAATATACTCGACATAGCTTTATCCGTCGGAGCTTAAAGCAAGCCTGATGCCAAAATATCAAAGAGACCTTAATAGATTATCAGATAATATGTTACACTGACACAAGATTGGCGTTGATCAATTATAACAGGAAACTTACGACTACTGTATCGTGAAAATTTTTCCCCATCAATCAGATTGGCCGTATAGCCTGGAGCTTGGTTCAGCCGCCGTCATCTCCGCGGTTAAAATGACAATATCGACGCGGCGATTCTGAGCCCGGTTTAAATCCGTATTGTTTGGCTTTATCGGCCGGTACTCACCGTACCCTAATGCCGAGATTTTTTCCGGAGGTAATTTAAAATTTTCAATAAAATAACGGACTACTTCGGTGGCTCGAGTGGACGACAACTCCCAGTTGGAAGGATATCGACTCGTATTTATTGGTATATTATCGGTGTGTCCCTCGATACGAATATGGTTGTCGGCGTTTTTTATCTCTTCGGCGACAATATTAAGCGTCCTCTGCGCCCTCTCCGTTAATGTTGCCGAACCTGGTGCAAAGAGCGCTTTTTCCATAATGTGAATCACAAGACCGCGTTCGGTAATCTCGGATGAGACCATATCATTCTCTTCCATATTGCTGAACCGTTCCTTGATTTTTTGCCCGATTGAAATCAGATGCCCGATTTTCATCACACCTTTACCCGGCGCGGTACCGATATCATCACCCATCTTAATCGCCACACCACCACCCTTTAAGACGCCAGATAAGGCATTTGACATTTTACCGAATTTTTTGGCATCGATCTGGGACATTGAATACATGACGATAAAAAAGGCCAAAAGCAGCGTTATCAGGTCGGCATAAGTGAGTAGCCAGCGATCGAGATTCTCACCATCGTCACCCTTTTTACGGCGGGCCATCATGCCCGGCCTCGAAGTGACGGAGAAATATATGAGAGCAATTTGGTTTTAACAACGCGCGGATTATCGCCGGACTGGATTGAAACGACGCCTTCCATGATTAAATCCAGATTGGCCAGTTCCTCTTCATGTCGTAGTTTAAGTTTATCGCTGATCGGAAGATAGACCAGGTTGGCCAGGGCAACGCCCCAGAGAGTTGCGATAAAGGCTCCGGCAATCGCCTCGGCCATTCGCCCGGCATCACCGGTACTGCCGAGAGTATGAATAAGTCCCAGTACCGTCCCGATAATTCCAAGAGTTGGCGAGAAGCCACCCATTTTTTGAAAGAAGAGAATTCCTTTTTTATGACGATCCTCTGTATAGGCTATTTCGGTTTCGAGGATTTCTTTCAGGACAGTTACCTCGGTGCCGTCAATCACCAATTGCAGCGCCTTTCGGAAAAAGGGATCGCGGACAATGCCCATATCTTTTTCAAGGCCGAGAATTCCCTCGCGACGAGCTTTTTCTGACAGAGAAACCATTCGATCAATGGTCGCCAGAGGATTCGGGTCAGAACCGGTAAAGGCGTATCTGAGAAACTTCGGAATTGACCAGAGCGTATGCATCGAGGTTGTCACCACCGATGCACCAATCGTTCCGCCGATTACAATCAACATCGCCGGCGGCTGGATGATGGCCCCAAGATGTCCGCCTTCCATAATAAACGAAACGATAATAGCCCCGATACCAAGTATCAAACCGCCAATTGTCGTGATATCCATAAGACCCAATCTATTAAACAATTTATCGTAATCGGCCGCAATCCGGCCAATCAATAGAGGTATCGGCAGTTCTTATGGATTTTTAAGGGTTTGAATCGGTCAATTCAGGCAGTAATCGGTATATTCAATACCAATCATTCATCTTTTTCTATATTATATTCCGCCAATTTGTTTCTAATCGTTCGCGGGGTTATATTTAGCACTTCGGCCGCCTTTGTTTTATTGCCCTCATATTTCTCCAAAGTGCGTAAAATCAGATACTTTTCGCTGTCGGCCAATGACATTCCTATATTTATACCCGGCACTTCATCGGCCAGACGACCGAGCGCAAGGTCATTGGGAAAATCAGATTGAGTCAACATCCCGGAAGCTGAGGTTACGACCGCGCGCTCGATATAATTTTCCAGTTCACGGACATTACCCGGCCAGTGATATTTCATAAAGAGACGCAATACTGAATCATCAATTTCACTGACATTTTTATTATTTTCGTCATTATGTTTCTCAATGAAATGATTTACTAAAAGCGGGATATCTTCCATTCTTTCACGTAAAGGGACAATATGAATCGGAATCACATCAAGGCGATAATACAAATCTTCGCGAAAATTACCGGCCTTAATTTCACTTTTTAAATCACGGTTGGATGTAGCAATTATTCGAACATCAACCGAAATGGGTGTCCCCGAGCCGACTCGTTCAAATTCTTTTTCTTGAAGAACACGTAAAAGTTTTGCCTGAAGACCTAGTGGCATTTCGGAGATTTCATCCAGCAGTAATGTCCCGGTATGAGCCATTTCAAAACGTCCCTTATGCTGCCTAACGGCGCCGGTAAACGCCCCTTTTTCATAGCCAAACAATTCAGCTTCGACAAGATTTTCGGGTAGAGCGGCGCAGTTTAATTTTATAAATGGTTTGTCCGAGCGATTGGAACTAAGATGTATGGCGCGCGCGACCAGTTCCTTGCCGGTTCCCGATTCGCCAGTGACAAGAACGGTCGAGCGGGCGTCTGCGGTGGTCTCAATCAAATCAAAAATCTGTTTCATCTTGCCTGATTTGCCGACGATATTTCGAAACCTATGGGCCAGATCACTTTTCAACCGCTTGTTTTCATTTTTAAGTTGAATAAATTCAGCCGCCCTTTCAACCAGAAGTTCCAGTGCGTCGGGCGAAACCGGTTTGAGAAGAAAATCGTAAGCGCCCTGTTTCATTGCTTTAACGGCGTTTTCCACCGTTCCGTACGCCGTCACCATAATAAATACCAATTCTTTTTGGATCTCTTGGCTCTTTTGAAGAAGCTGCAAACCGTCCATCCCGGTCATTTTCAGATCCGAAACGACTATATCAAACGGGCGCGTTTTTATATTTTCGAGAGCCGCTTCCCCCGAGGAGACCGAATGAACATGATAGCCGGCCCGTTTTAATGTAGTCGTAAAAAAATCATTGGCCAGTTCATCATCATCGACAACCAAGACATTTATTAACATAAACTCCCCTTATTTGAGCTCCCTTTTTAATGGCAACACAATGCTGAATTTGGTTCCCTCACCTTTTTGCGACTCAGCGGTAAGATCGCCGCCATGCACCTTGACAATCTTCCAGGCGATTGACAAACCAAGCCCTGTCCCGTTTTTCTTGGTGGAGAAAAAAGGTGAAAATATTTTTGAAATATTTTTTTTGTCGATTCCGGGGCCATTATCTTCCACGACAATCTCCGCTACGGTTTCGGTGGCAGATAAACCAAGCCGTTCACAATAAACAGCCTGCGCCTCCTTAATGGGAATTATCCCGGTTTTT
>CAZJLX010000013.1:0-15076 GCA_964546545.1 uncultured Ignavibacteriaceae bacterium
CCACCGCCTTCAGCCGATGTTTGTGTTATTGCACTTACGTCAGCAGTGGTCAATGTCGGTACATTTGTCGTATCACCAGAAGTTGCCTTTTCATCTTCGGTGCAAGTAGTTATAAGCATAAAAATTACAATTGCAAAAACCGTGTATAATAGTACCTTTTTCATTTGATCTCCTTTGAATATAATATGCAATAATACGTAATAGAAAATTATTTGTCAATAATTCATATCGAAAGCATCGGATTGCAATTCCCTGAACATTACAAGGAGCCTGGTCGCCCAACCGCTCTGGGGTAGTCTCTTATTGCGCCAACTGCCTTTCCCAGCAAAATCCATATCAAGTTAATGTTATGTTTCTTCTTGGCTCTATATATAGAGGATACAATTATGCCGATAAATAAAAGCCATATTATCGCCAGCTATCTCAACCCCAGGAATCAACCGGAGCGATCTCCAATTTTCCCACAGCCGTTTCGCCATTTCACTACAAGTATTATATTCCAAAATATTTATAATATGCGAAACAAACCCATTTCCGGCAGGGGGCCGGTTTTTTATTATCAAGCCAATATGCTGATTCAGGCAGACCGAAGGCATAATGGCGCTCTCTGCGCCCTGCCTGCGCAGGAATGACTGGCTGGGGGGCAGCAAAAAAGTCGGAATCCGCCGAGGCGGAATTCCAACCTACCTGCACCGCGCAGGAAGAACCGAAATGTGACTGTAATTGTTGACAGATGTTGATAACTTTGTGAATAAATTATGCGGTTATTGGTCGGAAAGACATGCAATATGGCCTAAAATAGATGTTGAAAATATCAATTACAACAGTGTGGATAAAATGTTGATAAATATTAGAGAAAAACAGCCATTCCGGCTGCTGTCAGCCGCGGATTATGGAGCTGACAATGTCACGCCGGAACAGAATCCCGACCAGTTTATTGTTATCAACCACATAGACCCGTTTGAGATTTTTGAAAATCATCATCGCCGCCACCTCGACAATTTTAGTCTCCGGTGTCGTCGTTTCATGATCCGATTTATAAAGTTGCTCGACCTTGATGGCATCTTCATGCTTTAAAAGCTCCTCAAACGGCTCGATATCCATCGAATAGGTAAGATTCGAAATAAGCGTTTTGTAATCGGGCAGGGCTGCCTGAATCAGATCTTTGTCGGTGATATGACCGAGCAGATTTTTATCGGCATCAACCACCGGCAGGGCCGAAACTTTGGTGAGGAACATTATGTTAGCAACCTCTTTGAGACTGAATTCCAAAGAGACGGTCGCCATATGCCGCCGCATCAGATCTTTGACCATCAGTTCCTTCTCGACCGAAACGCCGCTGTCCATAAAAACAGAAATCACTTCCGTGCTATTGTTGGCTTTAAAGAGTCTTTCCAGAGAATCGGGCAGTCTCGCGAAATTGGCAAAGGCCGAAAGCGTTTGGAGATACTGCCTTGAAATATGGGACGGGGTCAGAAGCAGGACAATGACGGAAACCGGAACATTATCGAGGGTTTTTTCCTTAAAGCCCGATTTTGAGATTCCCAGCAGGATATACATATCGTCTACTTCATCAGTGCGCGCATGCGGAAAAGCGAAACCATGACCGTATGACGTATTTTCAACATTTTCGCGCTGAACGATGACGCTTCTGAGGGCACCTATGTTGATTTCGGGATTATCTTTTTTCAGCAGATCAAGAAGTTCATCAATGGCCGCCACTTTGTTGTCCGACCGCAAATTTTCGGTAATATACTTTTCTTTGAGCATATTAGCCAGTAACATGAGATTTTTCAACTCCTTCGGAATAAACTTCGATTCTCTCTTTTTTTTCGTTATCCCCAAATGTCGGGGGGGCAACGATGCCTCCGGAAACAAGCATCTTTAAAGCTTCTTCGACTGACAGATTAACCTTCATAATTTCATTTTCCGGCGCAAAAATTACAAAGCCTGAGGCTGGCATCGGGGTCGAAGGTATAAAAACGCCAATAAGTTTCTGTTGGCCAATTCTGTCATTAGCATATTTTACCCGGGCGGTGGCAAAACCGATAATAAACAGCCCGCGGCGCGGGTATTCAATCATGACTACTTCTTTGAAGCTATTGACGGTTGGCATCGAGATTGCCTGAATCAGCTGTTTGGCGGCAAGATAAATAATTCGGATAATCGGGATTTTTGTCAAGACTCGATCGCCCCTTTTATAAATTGTACCGCCGAGAAGACTTCTGGTAAAAAAGCCGGTGAGCAGGATAATTAAAAGCGTGGTGATAATTCCGAGACCGGGGACATTATATCCAAGCACTTTTTCAACCACAGGCAGGAGAATACCATCAACTGCCTCAAAAAGAAAGCGTAGTACGACGTAAGTAAGAATTAGTGGTACAACAACCAGTACGCCTGACAGGAACTGGCGTCTAATGATATCCCCAACAATTTTAGCTACATTCATAATTTAGCCGATCCGTCTATTTAATCGGCTTTTTTTATAAATTATACAGCAATCCGGCCAAGTCATCAACAATTTTTGACCATCTCCGATAATTTATTTCCATTTATAAATTTAAAATGCAAAAGCCTTGGATGCTTCCAGCGCCAGATTCACAATTGGCTCCGGGAAAATACCAAAAGCGATAATACCAAGAACTCCCAGTATCAGTACAATATTCATGGACAGCGGCGGACTAATATGAACATCAGAGTCGGCTGATGAAAAATACATCAGTCTGATAACATTGGCATAGTAATACAGCGATACCACTGCAGTTAAAAGACCGATAATCACCAGCCAGGTATATCCGGCCTGGATACCGGCGGCGAACACCAGATATTTCGCCATAAAGCCACCCAAAGGAGGAATTCCGGTCAGGGACAGCAAAAATATCATCATATAGGCCGAAATTACCGGTGAAGTTTTGGAGAGGCCCTCATAGGTTACCAGAGAATCGGAACCGGTGCGGTCATTTATCAGCGTGGCTATCGCAAAAGCGCCCATATTGGCAAAAAGGTAGATAAACATATAATAACTAACCGCCGAAATACCAAGTTCGGTAGCCGCCACCATACCAACCATAACATAACCGATCTGAGCGATCGATGAATACGCGAGCATCCGTTTGATATTTCTCTGTCGCAAAGCGGTGATATTGCCGAGAATCATCGCCGCCGCGGCGAGAATTGCCACAATTATCCCCCAATCGAGCGGATTCATCACTTCATCGGCAAAAGCAATCAGCCCATTGACGAAAATCCGCATGAAAGCGACGACTCCGGCCGCCTTCGATCCGACCGAAAGCAGAGCGGTAATCGGTGTCGGTGCACCCTGATAAACATCGGGCGCCCACATGTGAAACGGAACCAGAGCCAGCTTGAAACCGATTCCGGCGATTATCAAAACGATGGCTAAAATAAATCCAGCGCCGATTTTGCCGTTGGCAAGGAATAAAAGTGAGAGATTTATTTTCATCAAAATGATGTCAGTCGTACCGGTCAGGCCATATAACAGCGACAGGCCGTATAGCAGAATCGCCGATGAAAAAGCACCGACAATCAGATATTTCAGACCGGCTTCGAGCGATATTTTACTGTCTTTATAAAAGGCGGCCAGAATAAACAGCGGTATGGTTGTTAATTCCAGACCGACATAAAGCGAAATAAGTTCATTGGCGGATGAGAGAAACATCATACCGAGAGTCGACAGGAGAATCAGGCCGAAATATTCGCCGCGATGATTCTTAATCTTTTCGGTAGTTATTTCAAACGACGATCCGATAGCCATGAAGGCCGAACCGAGGAAAATTATTTTAAACAGCAGCGCCAGACCGTCCGATTGAAACATAGGCCCGAAAGCCGAACCGCCGTGGAAGAAATACAATAATACGGCCGAGAGAGCAGGCCCGAGCATGGCCAGCCATGCGACCGATTTTGGATTTTTTCTTTTGGTTCCAAGATCATAGATAAAGATAAACAATGCCCACAAGAAGAGGAATATCTCGGGAATCATAATCTTTAAATTGAAAACGGGCATATCCATATTTATTTACCGCGCCATAAGGTTAACCAGATTCTGCAGTGTCGCTTTCATAATATTTGTCAACGGCGCCGGATAGACACCGATGACAATCGTTAATATTGCCAGCGGGGCGACCATAATAATTTCGCGAACATTCATCTCTTTGAGATTATCCCACTTTTCGCGATTAAATTCTCCGAGGAAAACCCGCTGAACCATACGCAACATATATGCGGCGGTCAGAACGACGCCGAGTACCGCCAGGGCGGTGATAATTTTCAAGGTCGGGGTCAAAAAGGCACCGACAAAAATCATGAACTCGGAGACAAAACCGGACATACCGGGCAGTCCTAGCGAAGCCATCGAGAAAAGAACCATCAAACCGGTATAGACCGGCAACTTCGCGCCCAGCCCGCCGAAAGCGGCGATCTCACGGGTATGCGCCCGGTCATAGATAACGCCAACCAACATAAAGAGGGCGCCTGTGATTAAACCATGGCTGACCATCTGGAACATACAACCTGACATTGCGGTCACCGAGCCATAAGCGCCCAGCGCCAGCATGCAGTAACCCATGTGTGAAACGGATGAATATGCCACCAGTTTTTTCAGATCCTTTTGGGCCATCGAAACCAGCGCACCATATATAATGGCGATCAAACCAAGCAGAGCAATCGGAATATGGAAATATCGGGTCATCTCCGGAAACATCGGCCAGGAAATTCTCAGCATACCATAGGTTCCCATTTTAAGGAGAACGCCGGCAAGAATCACCGAAACCGCCGTCGGCGCCTCGACGTGAGCATCGGGTAACCATGTGTGGAACGGCCAAACCGGAACTTTGATAGCAAAGGCGATAAAGAAAAAGACAAAGCAAACCATCTGCGGTGTGTAAGCCATAAATCCGGGAGCGGTTTGAATCAATTCGACAATATTAAGCGTGTGCGGTTCGGAAGTGAAATAGAGGATCAAAATTGCGACCAGCATGAATATCGAGCCGAAAAGCGTATAGAGGAAGAACTTGATAGCGGCATATTCTTTGCGCGGCCCGCCCCAGACACCGATTAAGAAGTACATCGGGACCAGCATAACTTCCCAGAAAACATAAAAGAGGAAGAAATCGAGGGCGCAGAAAACACCCATCATACCGAATTCGAGAAGCAGGAAAAAGGCGAAATATTCTTTAACGCGACTGGCAATATTAAACGAAACCAGAATCGATAAAAACGAAAGCAGACCGGTTAAGAATACCATCGGAACCGAGATGCCATCGACGCCGAGATAGTAGTTTACGTTTATCGGAGCGATCCAGCTAAGCGGCCCCTCGATATACTGAAAAGCGGCACTTGACGAAAAATTAAAATAAAAATCGTAAGTTATCCAGAACGAAAGGAGCATCGGAATAAACGAAAAAACGACCGAGACCCAGCGGATGAGATTAAATTTCTCTTTGGGGAGAAACATCACCGCCACAAAGCCAAGCAGCGGGATAAATATCGTGTAACTCAGTATGGGGAAATTCATAATATTATTCGATCCTCCTAACCTTCAATATTCGGATTCGACCTGGGTGTTGCCGGGCGAAACATCCGCGACAATAAACGACTCAGGGCGATAATAATTAATCCCGCCAGATAGTAATAGAAGCCTTCCGGCGTAACTCTATATACAACCAGACCGATAGATGCGGCGGCGATTATCAGAAGATAAAACTGCACCGACCCGGTCTGCACATACTTCAAAAGCCAGGCGCCTGACAAACAGATATATCCGGTCCCGTTAACGGCGCCGTCAATGATCCATTTATCAAACCACATTTTCAAATCAGCCCACTTAACCGTTGCCCATCCGGTCAGATTGACCAGACCGTCAATGATATTGGCATCGAACCACCAGAGAACACGGGCAAAACCCAGAATAGGCGTGATCAATATGAAATCATAAATTTCATCGAAATAATACTTATTATATAAAATGGTATGCAGCAGTTTGAATTTGTGCACGATGGCATCGGCCGAAATTTTCTTCTTATAATAAATCAAATAGGCCAGACCGATACCGGACACTGCCACAATCGTGGAAACCAGCATCAAAATATAATTCGGGTGATGTGCCTGCTGTTCACCAAAATAAACGAATGTGGCAAAATTATGATGCAGCCAGGGCAATCCGCTCCAGCCGGCAAAAACCGACAGAAAAGCCAGGACAAGAAGCGGGATTGTCATACTCTTTGGCGATTCGTGGGCATGGTCAAAACGGTGCTGGTCGCGTGGTTCACCGGTAAAGGTCATAAAACAGAGTCGGAACATATAAAAAGCGGTCATAAAGGCGATTAAAAGCGTGAAAAACATAAAGATCGGATGCCCCATCGTCGCGGCGACAATCTCATCCTTGGACCAGAATCCGGACAGCGGGAAAATTCCGGCGATAGACAGAGACGCAATAAAAAATGTCAGGGTCGTAATTTTCATTTTTTTCGATAAACCGCCCATATGGCGGATATCGTTGGTATGAACGGCATGAATTACCGAACCGGCTCCCAAAAAGAGTAGCGCCTTAAAAAAGGCGTGGGTCATCAGATGAAATGTCCCGGCATAAAAACCGGCCGCATGGGCGTGGGGATCGCGCGCCATATCCACACCGTACAGGCCGAGGGCCATTATCATATAGCCCAGCTGACTGCAGGTTGAAAAAGCGAGGACTCGTTTGATATCATTCTGGGTTAAAGCAATTGTCGCAGCCATAAACGAAGTTATCAAGCCGATAACGGCGACCACCATCGCGGCTGTTTCCGAACCGACATAGAGGGTCATCACCCTTGCCACCAGATAAACACCGGCGGCAACCATCGTGGCCGCATGAATCAAAGCCGAAACCGGCGTGGGACCTTCCATCGCATCGGGCAGCCAGACATGCAGCGGGAACTGCGCCGATTTGCCGACCGCCCCGCAGAAGACAAAAATACCGGCCATGGCGATAATACCGCCCGGTATCATACCGGAGGCGACTTTGCTGAAAACTTCCTGATAATTGAGGGTTCCGGCATAGCTCATAATTATCAACAGACCGACAATAAAACCAAGATCACCGATACGGGTCGTGATAAATGCTTTTTTGCCGGCATCGGAGGCGGTTTTTTTCTCGAACCAAAAGCCGATTAAAAGATAACTTGTCAGACCGACCAGTTCCCAGAAAATAAATATCATAAAGAAATTATTGGCAATTACCAGACCGAGCATCGAGAAAGTGAATAATGACAGATATGAGAAATAGCGGCTCCAGCGCGGATCATCATGCATATACCCGAGCGAATAAATCTGGACACAAGAGCTGACCGTCGCGACCACAACCAGCATGACCGCCGTCAGCGGATCGATCCACATCCCGATTTCAAGATGTACCGACGGCAGATTAATAAATGGCATCGACAGCTCCAGAGGCAGGCCATGACGGCCAATCATCTCGACCAAAACGAATATTGAATGAATTAAGCCAATCAGAATCATCGATATTGAAAAATATGACGACAGCTTTTCTTTCCAGCGGGTGAAAAAGATAATCACGACGAAGGCCAAAAGCGGATAAATCGGTATTAAAAAGGCTTTTTCAAGCATATTACCACTTCATTATATTTATATGGTCAATATCAATACCTTTATAGTTGCGATAGAGCAGCAGGACAATCGCCAGTCCGACGACCGCCTCGGCCGCGGCAATCACAACGATAAATATGGCAAAAATCTGTCCGGTCAAATGATCCGGTGCAATAAATTTATTAAAAGCGACTAAATTAATATTAACCGCATTAAACATCAGTTCCAGCGACATTAAAATTCCGATTGCATTCCGCCGGGTCAGAATGCCAAAAACGCCGATCGCAAAAAGAACGGCCGCCAGGGCCAGATATTGAAACATCATGAGCCCTCCTTCCGCGCCAGTACAATTGCGCCAATCATCGCCGCCAGCAATAAAATCGAGACCACTTCAAAGGGCAGGACAAAATCGGTCATCAGATATTTGCCCAATGTCAGTGTATTATTAACCGGCAGTGATGCCTCAGAAATTCTCCAGACCGTGTTGGGGATGGAACCGAGCATAATCATCAGGAATCCGCCGCAGATAAATATGGCGATAAGAACATTTTCATTACTCTGTTTGATAGTTTTTGATGATAACTGCGAGGTAAGCATGATGGCAAAAATAATCAGAATCGACACCGCTCCGACATAGATAAGCACTTGCACCGCCGCCAAAAACTCAGCCTCAAGTAAAATATAAATCCCGGCTACGGCAAAAAGTGTCATAATGAGAAAGAGGGCCGAATGGAAAATATTTTTAAGGCTAACCACCATCAAAGCCGCGACTATTATTACAAAGGACAGCAGGTAAAAAATCGGCTGAGCCACTATATCCGCAAGCAATTGTGAAATGCTACCTATCATTTCTGCTCCTCCGGCGGTTCCTTTATATCGTCCGGTTTGGCCTCATCAGCCGAGTTATTTTCATTGGTCGATGCAACCTCCGGTTTGGCTGCTTCGGTTTTTTCTTCCTTTACCGTAGGTTTGGCATCTCCTGCAGTCGCCGGTTTGGCGACCTCTTTTTTCTTTTTAACCGGCTTTTCATAAGGCACATCCCGTCCCATTTCCTGAAGTTTTTCCGTGTGCCAGATTAAATCTTCTTTATTCAAGGTCGAGAATTCATACTTGGGCGCCATTTTAATAGCGGCGAAATTGCACGTATCTTCACACAAGCCGCAGAAACAACATAAGGTAAAATCGATGACAAAATCTTTTAAGAAACGTTTACCCTTCTCCCCTTTTTCATATTCGATTTTAATCGCCGAAGCCGGGCAGGCTCGTTGGCAGAGAAGACAGGTAGTACAATTAAGTTCGCCCGTTTCCTGATCGGACAGCAGAACCACAATGCCGCGCGAGCGTTCCGGCATCTCCCACTTTTCATCGGGGTACTGCAATGTAACGGCATGCCGTCCCAGATGTTTACCGGTCGTAAAGAGGCCGATAACAAGATTTTTTATGGCATCTACCAATTTTCTCACCAGTTAAACCACCCCGAATATTTCATCCATCCGGCTAAAATCAGATTAGCGAAAGCAACCGGAAGTAAAAATTTCCACGAAAATTCCATCAGCTGATCAACCCTTAATCTGGGATAGGTCCAGCGGAACCACATAAAAACGAATACCAGAGCGAAGGTCTTAATTAAAAACCAGATCCATGAGGGCAAAAATGGTCCCTGCCAGCCGCCTAAAAAGAGGGTCGTGCCGATTGCCGAGACAGTAAACATATTGACGAATTCGGCGAGGAAGAACATTGCGAATTTCATCCCCGAATATTCGACATTAAAGCCGGCCACCAGTTCCTGTTCCGCCTCAGGCAGATCAAACGGCGTTCGGTTGGTCTCGGCGGTAGCAGCGATTATATAAATTACAAAGGCGAGCGGTCCGAACGGCAGACGGAAAAGGTACCACTGGTAAATTTTGGCCTGTGATTCGACAATGTCGACCATCGACAGTGACCCGGCAAAAACAATCACAGAGAGAACCGCGACCACCATCGGCACTTCGTAGCTGACCACCTGGGCCGCCGAACGCATACCGCCTAAGAGAGCATATTTATTGTTGGAGCCCCACCCGGCCATCAGAAGTGAAATAACCGTGAAGGTGGTAATTGCTATGATAAACAATATTCCGATGTTTAAATCGGAAACTATCAAACCCTTTCCGAACGGAATAGTAATATAGGCCAAAAAGGCGGCCACAAAACAGATAATCGGCGCCCAGTAAAAAACCGGCCGATCAACCGCTTTGGGTGTGATATCCTCTTTTTGCAAAAGCTTCAACGCATCGGCGATAGTCTGCCGCCAGCCATGCCAACCGGTTAACATCGGGCCGAAACGCTGCTGGATATGGGCCGATACTTTGCGCTCCCACCAGACAAGTATCAGGGCCACCAAAGCCAGAAAACCGAACATAATCGCTCCGGCCACGACCAATGCGATAACATCGACCCAGGTCTGTGGCAGGCCGGTTGCCGCCAACTGCTCATACAGATATTTAAAAATAGAGGCTATTTCCATTACCTGTCAACCTCCGGCAGAATAATATCCAGCGAGGCCATAATCGCGACGACATCGGCTATTTTATGCCCGACGACCAGTTCCGGCATAACCTGAAGCTGATTGAACGAACCACCGCGCATCTTGACCCGGAGCGGTTTTTTCTCTTTACCGACCGCGCGAAGATACACCCCCATCTCGCCACGGGAATTTTCAATCCGGCTGTACACCTCACCCTCCGGCGGTTTGAAATTCATCGTCACTTTGGCCGTAATATCACCTTCGGGAATCTGTTCGACCGCCTGCCTGACGATTTTGGCCGACTCGCGCATCTCCTTAATTCGAACCAGATACCTGTCATAGCAGTCACCGTTGGTGCCGATCGGAATATTGAAATCAAAACGATCATATATCGAATACGGATCATCCCGGCGAAGATCATGCCGTACGCCGGAGGCACGCAGCGAGGGGCCGGACACGCCGTAGGCAATCGCCAGTTCCGGCGACATAACGCCGATATCTCTATTACGGGCAATAAAAATCGGGTTTTCGGTTAAAACCCGTTCGTAATCATCGACTTTGGCATTAAATATATCAAGAAATTTTTTGCATTTGGGTATAAATTCGGGCGGAAGGTCTTTGGCCACCCCGCCGATTCGGATATAATTATAGGTCAGCCGCTGTCCGCAGGTCATTTCGAAAAGGTCCAGAATATCCTCCCGTTCACGAAAGCCGTACAGAAACGGAGTAATCGCGCCAAGATCGAGCGAGGTTGTCCCGTACCAGATCAAATGGCTGGCAATTCGATTAAGTTCCAGCATGATGACGCGGATATATTCGGCTCGTTCGGGTACTTCCAGCCCGGCCAGTTTTTCGGCGGCCAGCGCAAAAACCTCATTGCAGGACATCGAAGTGCAATATTCAAAACGATCCATGACCGGAATACATTGGGCATAGGTGCGGTTTTCGCAGATTTTTTCAAGGGCGCGATGAAGATAGCCGATAACCGGTTCCGCTTTGATAATCACTTCGCCGTCCATCGTCAGGATAAAACGGCAGACACCATGAGTCGAGGGGTGGTGTGGCCCCATATTTATCTGGAATTCTTCAGTGCGTAATTCCGCCATAGTGTCTATACCTCGGGCATCCTTTTAAAGTCGGGAGCATCCCAGTTCTTGCGCAATGGAAAACCCTGATCCCAGTCATCGGGCAGTAAAAACCGGGTCAGATTATCATGGTTTTTAATGTCGATACCGTACAGTTCCCAGATTTCCCGCTCAAACCAGTTGGCGCCGGGCCAGACTTCCCGGACCGAATCTATCTCGGCCCGGTCATATTCGAAAATCAGTTTAAAATCAAAGCGATATTTATATCGAACCGACGCGACACTGTAAACGACCTCGAACCTTTCTCCAGTGTCCACTCCGGAGATACAGCAAAGATAATTGATATCGAGTGTAGCATCATTTTTTATTTCGGTGCAAAAGGAAACCAGGTCATTGCGGTTTTTCAACAGGAAAAACGGCTCAACCCGGCCGCTATCGAGCAATTCAATTTTATCCGGAAATTTTTCCCGGAGATAGGCTGTCAGTTCATCGCGAGTTTTTAACAATTTATCTTAACTCCAGTCCTTTATCTTCTGCTGTTTTATTTTTTTCTGGAGCGTAATACAACCCTCTAAAAGCGATTCGGGTCGCGGAGGACAGCCCGGAATATAAACATCAACCGGGACAATATGATCGATCCCTTTTTCGACGGCGTACGAGTCATAATAAAAAGGTCCGCCGCCGACAGTACAGCCGCCCATCGCAATAACATAACGAGGTTCAGCCATCTGATCATACAGAAGCCTCAATCTCGGTGCCATTTTTTTGGTAATCGTTCCGGCGGCTATAATCAGGTCGGACTGTCGCGGCGAGGCGCGGAAAATCATGCCGAGCCGGTCAAAATCGTAACGCGAGGCGCCGGTCGCCATCAACTCAATGGCGCAGCAGGCGGTTCCAAAAAGCAGATACCACATCGAACTGGCCTGTGATTGGCTGAAAGCGTAGTCCAGTGTAGTGGTTATAAGCCCGCCACCGGGAAATTTCTCGAGATATATCGGAAGTTTTTTAATTATACCCATTTGAGAACTCCTCTGCGATAAGCGTAATAGAGACCGAAGACGAGAATGGCAATGAAGATAATCATCTCAATCAGCGCAAATAGTCCCAGTTGACCAAAAGCGACCGCCCAGGGAAAGAGAAAAACCGCTTCAACATCGAATACGACAAATATCAGCGCGAAAATATAAAAACGATTATTAAACCGAATCCAGGAATCGCCGATCGGCTGTTCGGCACATTCATAACTCTGGTTTTTGGCTTTATATGGATTGGAGGGGCGGATAAGGCGCGCGAGAAAGAAGGTAAAAAGAACGATTCCTATTCCGACAAAGAGGAAAATCAATACGGCCAGATACTGTTCCATCTTCCCGTAACCTTTCGCCTAACCAGTTTGTGATTTATGTCACAAACTAATTTCTCTAAAAAACAGCTTTTGACCTGTTTGTCAAGAAAATTGTCAAAATAAATTGAAATTTATTACCTCAAAATACTTATTTCTTTTTTCTGTTGAGAAATTGGTTTTGGCGGTTTATATAAGCTACCATCAATTCCCCGATTTAGTACCTCGCGTAAAGTAATAGGGGTACGCCCCGCAATAGAAGTAATGCCCTTCCTTGATCTGTTGTCTCATCCCGGTGACAAATTTGTCGCTATATGTACAATATTGCACCCATTCTTCGTCTGTCCCTCCTCCGGCCAGGAATTCCTCACGCTCGCGCTCTCTCAGTGTTTCGCGGCGTTTATCGTCGAGCAACTGTTTCCTGAGCATCTCCAACTGAACCTTCTCCTGCTCATCGGCGTAGGGGGGGTGGAGATGAGGAACATATTCGGTGGTGCGGACATCGACATCGATCAGCCCCAACTGCCGCATCATGAGATATACTCCGGGGCCTATGCTGTTATCGCCTAAACCAAGTTTGATACGACCCTTATTACATAATGCCGCCACCTTAGTTTTTAATATCAGATCCTCTATGCTATCGTCCGGAAGTGACCAGTGCCGCTTCCTAAGTTGAGTGGCCAGATTGTCCGGTTCCTGACAGATCACTGCGCCCCCCGGTTTGACCACGCGAATCATCTCACGCAAAGCTTTCGCCGGGTCCTGCAAATGCATCAGGAGCGTCTGACACATCACGGCGTCGGTCGTGTTATCCGCAAATGGCAGATCATACGCATTACCGACCGTGAAGCTGACTTCGCCGCCCTTAGCCCATTCGCTTGATTCCTGATTCGCATGCTTGAGAAGGTCGGGCGACATATCAACTCCTATATAATGTCCCGCTTTTCCGAAGTATCCCCAGTAGTTGCGTCCCAAAAATCCAAGCCCACAACCGACATCCATCACCGTCATACCGGGATGCAAGCCATAAAAAGAGGCAATACGGTCCCGTCCGTACTTGTGTATGGCTGATTTTCGCTGGTAGATAAGCATCTCTCTAAAGCACTTATCCGACCAGTCGATTTTCCTCCTGCCGTGGGAGGTCATAGCTTAGCCTCCGGTCAATATCGGGGCCAATTCAAATTTCTGCGACCCGTTTCTAACCTAATCTGAAATTTTTCATATATGAACTTAAAAAACATAATTCATGTTTTTCAAAATATTAAAAATATCAAAATCTTCTCGAATTGTCAAGAATTGCCTCATTTCGGCGGTTAAGGCTATCTTGTGTAAATTTTTTTAATCATAATATAATCGAGAAATATTTAGGGTCTATTTGTCGAATCTTAGCTTTAGGAATAAGAAATATATCAATATTACGGACATTGCCGCAATTGCGGAAAAATAGAAGACAAAAACAACACCAAACTGCGCCGCCAGATATCCGCCGGTCAGACCGGCGACAACCTCGCCGATTGAACAGACAAGATTATAACTCGACAGATAAGTGGCGCGGTTGGCCGAATTAAAAGCTTGGTTTAGGTGAGTCGATATAACCGGTCGGATAAGCTCTTTGAGAGCAAAATAGATTATTATTCCCACAATGGCCGGAGTTAGCGATATTAATGTGGAAAGATAAATTGCGGCTGACATTAAAACAGATGTACCGACTATATATAATGTCAATTTTTCATAATATCGTGAGCAAAATCGAGCAATTACGGTCACAACCAGCAGACCGGCGGCCGTCATAAAGCCAAAATAATAAGGTGACAGATTTTTTATTTCGGAAAAAAGCAGCTGCCAGTACTGGTCGACCGGTTCATAAACAAAATTGGACATCAATCCGACTCCAAAAAGAGCTAAGATTAGACGGTTTTTGAGAATAATTGATAAAATTGAATTTTTCGATTTGGTTAAATCGGAATGTTCCGACAGGCTGATATTCTGTTCCTTTAGAATAAGGCCAGCAATACGCCGATCAGCATTATAAAGAGAACCGGTAAAAAGAGGGCGTTGATTAACTTACCGGCTATCAGGCCGCCGGTTATCATGCCGATTAGCAAGGCCGATGTCTTAAATACAGTCCGATTGGCGAATATTTTGCCGAGCTTTCTCTCTTTTTCGACCGGGTCGAGAGAATCGACCATAAGCGCTTCAAGCGCCCCTGAGATAAATGTCTCGGCGATACCGAATATTATTTCGGCGACAATAAATCCGGCAAATGAAAGATATTTGAAAAAGATCAAGGCCGAAAGTGCATATAATGTAAAACCTGCCAGAGTCGACAATTTACGCCCGATTTTATCGGCGAATATTCCGGTCGGAATTTCAAAAACGATAATGGTCGCTTCGAAAACGGCGGCGAGACCGGCCAGCTCGAATAATGTAATATCAAACTTGCGGAAATAGACAACATAGGCCGGCAGAATTATCCCGCCGGCCAGAGACAAAATTGTCTCAAGAGAATAATATAACTTTAAATTATGTCCGGTCACATCAAATCAT
>CAZJLX010000014.1:0-839 GCA_964546545.1 uncultured Ignavibacteriaceae bacterium
CTTGAATCCACTTTAATATGATTTATCTCCGAAAAGCGAGCCAGAAGCGCATCGGCTGAGACGTCACCCGGAAGATGTCCCAGTGATAAAAGTGTCATTCGGTAGTTGGTAATAATATTGGCCAATAATTGATTATAACGGGCCGCCTCCATTGTCAACGAATCAGATTCACTATCAATATCAAGTTCGCCGAGAATCGACAAAGCCTTCTCAAAATAATATTCGGCCTCCTCCCAGGCGGTCTCCCGGTTGGCCAGTACCCCCATCGTATAATATTCATTGGCGATTGACAACTCTCGATTGACATAGTCATCAACGGCAACCGTTAAATCGATGATATTACTATTGGAATCAGCATAGAGACTGTCGAAAATTTCTTCGGCAGATTGATTCACGCGCTCCAGGCTAAACTCGCCCTCAAATTCTTCAGCCTCGGTTTGCTTACTATCCGATCCACTTTTATCAGAGGTTTTAGCTTTATGCTGGCCCAGGGCTGAATTTGGTTTGCTTTCATCGGAGTATCTTTTATGGCCGGTATTGGAACAGCCGAGTATTAAAGTATTTATCAGAACAATCGTTATCAAAAATATTAATCGATTTTTTATCATCCTTGCATCCTATACCAAAAGTTTCCCTGCGGTCTTTACAAATCTTATTATCGGCCGACTATCGGTTAGACTTTAAGCTTCATTGCTCTAAGCTGTTGTCATATATATGAAACAGCCAAATCAACTGTCAAGTTTTTAATTATTAATTCCTGTATATTTTCAGCAGCAATTGATAGACTTCTTCAGCCGTTTCGACAACCAAATCAAATGGTGTTTCAGCGTCACCAACGA
>CAZJLX010000014.1:849-14837 GCA_964546545.1 uncultured Ignavibacteriaceae bacterium
AGCCGTTTCGACAAACTCTATCTTACCCATACCCCGGAACCATGTAATCTGTCGTTTGGCATATCGCCGGCTATTCTGTTTAATAAGATTAATTGCCGTCGCTAAATCTATCTCCCCTTCTATATATTTTATCGTTTCATTATAACCGATTACATTAATTTTCTCAACTGTTTCTTTATACCCCGTATCGCAGAGCCACTTTACTTCATCAGGCAAACCTGACTCCATCATTAAATCGACCCGCCGGTTAATTTTATCGTAAAGCTTATCCCGAGCGGGCATCAGACAGATTATTCTAAAATTATACTTACCTGTTTTACGTTCGTTTTCGGCAATAAGTTCAGATTTGGTTTTACCGGTTAAATGAAATATTTCCAGCGCCCTGATAATTTTTTTGATATTATGCGGGTGGATATGTTTTGCCTCATCCGGGTCAATATTTATAAGCTGCTCATACAGATATTTCGGCCCCCTGCTTATCACTTCGTTTTCGAGCCTCTCCCGAATCGTCATATCATCATCTTCAATCTCTACCATCCCGTCGACCAGAGATTTAATATACAGTCCAGTCCCGCCGCAGATTAGCGGCGGCCAATCGGCACCTATTTTATCTTCGATTATTTTCTCGGCGTCGCGGACAAAATTAAAAGCGGTATATCGCTCGCCCGGTAAAACAAAATCGGTCAGATAGAATTTGTATTTCTCAAGCAATTCGGCGGAAACCTTATCGGTGCCTATCGAGAGATATTTATAGATCTGTCGTGAATCGGCCGAGATAACTCGGATTTCCGGGTATTTTTCCAGCAGTCTGATCGCCACACCGGTTTTTCCCGAACCGGTCGGCCCGGTCAGAACCGGAATAATTTTATTTGCGGCCGAATTTGACATCAAGTTCATCTTTACTGATTTTCAAAATGGTCGGACGACCATGAGGGCAGCAGTGACGATTATCACAATTGATCAACTGCTTAAACAACGCCAATGCCTCATTTTCATTTAATCGGTCCCCGGCCATAATCGCCGCTCGACAGGCCATTGATTGGGCCATCGCCTTTTTTAAATCATAACCTGTCTTTTGAAGATTCTCGACATCTTCCAGGATTAATAAAAATGACTTTTCAGGAGATTTTTTGGCCAGCAGGGCCGGGACCGCCGACAACATGATAGTATTGCCGCCGAATGACTCGGCGACAAAACCGACTGTTTTAAGCGCCTCGGATGATTCATCAAAAAGAGCCCGTCTTGCCGGCGGAAGTTCCACATTGACCGGGAAAAGAAGATTCTGTGAGACGGCGCTGCCATGATTAAAATTGGCGACTATCTCTTCATATAATATTCTTTCATGCGCCGCATGCTGATCCACTATCAATAATTGGTCTCTCTCGGCAAAAAGCAGATACAAACCTGATATCCGCCCGAGATAATTTAAATACTGAATATCCTGCGGAATTATCCCCGATTCCGTTTTAATCCTCGTAACAGGCAAAAACTCTTCACCGGGAATTTGATCGCCCTCATGCAACTGCCGCTTGACTCTTTCACCGAACAGATTATCGAGCATCTCCTGCGCCGGGAGCCGAGCCGGCTTCTCCGTTTCGCCGAACTTAATCTTATTCGGCCTAAAATGTTTAATCCGCTCAATCGCTTCGGCGGCCGGTATACTATTATTCTCCCTGATTTCCCCCGTCTCTAAATCGACCCGGCGAATAGAATCTGTTCCCCTTATTGTTCTTTTGATCGCCTGATATAATATATCATGCACCTGTCGTTCCTCTGACAGCCGCACTTCGGCCTTGGTCGGATGAACATTCACATCCACCTTTTTCGGATTGACCGACAAAAACAAAGCGCCCACCGGATAATTACCTTTAGACAGCAGTTCTCCGTAACCGGCTTTCACCGCATGAATCAATGTTTGCGATTTAATAAACCGATTATTAATAAAAACATATAATCCATTTTGATTCTGTCGCGCGGTTTCAGGCGGCGACAGATAGGCCAGAACATTCAGGATTTCCGATTCCGAGATAACCTCAAACAGCTCCCTTTTACCGGTACTTTCGGCGCCGCCCAGAAGCAGCCGTTCAGCCCGGCTTTTTATATCAACCGGGCCGCCTTCGACCGTAAAAAGCTGCTTTCCGTTTATCGTATAATTGAAACCGACTTCCGGTGCGGAGAGAGCCAGCGCGACCGCATTACGGGTCAGATGCCGCCCTTCGGTTATCTCGGTTTTTAAGAACTTACGGCGCGCCGGAGTATTGAAAAAGATATCGCGCACCTCCACAATTGTCCCTCTCTTGGCCGCCGCCGGTTTGACCGATTTGGTAACGCCCCCCTCAATAATAATCTCCATTCCCGAATCGGCACCCTCGGCACAGCTTAACATCCTCATCCGTGAGACAGAACCGATCGAGGGTAACGCCTCACCTCTGAAACCGAAACTGAGCAGATTCTCCAAATCATCAAAATCGCGGATTTTACTCGTCGCATGTCGAGAAAAGGCAACTTCAAGCTGATCCGCTTCGATCCCGCAGCCATTATCAATCACCGATATCAACGAGGTCCCTGATTTTTCGATAATAATCTCAATTCGGGTCGCTCCGGCATCAAGTGAATTTTCGACCAGTTCTTTTAAAACCGCTGCCGGTCTTTCAATAACTTCTCCCGCCGCAATTTTATTAACCAGTCGTTCCGGAAGCGGTCGGATCCATTTTTTTCGGCTTTTCATCGAATCATCAGTCATTTATCATATCTTTCAGTTTAGACAATATACGCATCGCCTCCAGAGGTGTCGTATCGTCAAGTTTGATATTCTTCAGTTCTTCCTCGACCTTTGACGGCACCGGATCAAACAATGAATGCTGATTGATAGTCTTATGAATTCCTTTGGCCAGTTCCGACTGCGAAAATTTACCCGACTCAAGCAGTTTCAACAGATTGCGCGCCCGGCGAATAGTTTTTTTGGGAATTCCGGCCAGACCGGCCACTTCGATACCGTATGAATCATCACAACCACCCGGGATAATCTTATGCAGAAAGATTATCTTGTCTTCCCACCTTTTAACCGACACCTGGCAGTTAAAAATCCGGTCATACAGCGCGGCCATTCCCGTCAACTCATGATAATGGGTCGCAAAAACGGTCCTCGGTTTGATGACCTCATCAAGATATTCCACGACCGACCAGGCGATTGACAAACCGTCAAAAGTCGATGTGCCTCGTCCGACCTCGTCCAGAAGAATCAAAGATTTTTCGGTCGCGTTATGCAAAATATTCGAAGTCTCGATCATCTCCACCAAAAAGGTCGACTGTCCGCGCGCCAGATTATCGATCGCTCCGACCCGTGTAAAAACCCGATCAACCAAACCGATTCGAGCCGATACGGCCGGGACAAAAGAACCGATCTGCGCCAGAATAACAATCAGCCCGATCTGCCGCAGATAGGTCGACTTACCCGACATATTCGGCCCGGTTAAAACCATAATTCTATCCGTTGACGTTTTAAGTGATATATCATTGGTGATGAAACTGCCCGGCGGTAAAATATTTTCTATAACCGAGTGACGTCCCCCGATAATCTCCAATTCGGTTGTTTCGTCAATCTCAGGCCGGCAGTACATACCTTCCGCGGCCAGATTACTCAACGCAACGATAAGATCCAGCTCGGACAAAAATTCGGCGCAAAGTAATATATCTTCAAGCGACTCAACCGCTTTTTCAGTCAACGCCTCAAACAGCTTTTCTTCCAGAGCAAATATTTTCTCTTCGGCCGCCAATATTAACGACTCTTTTTCCTTTAACTCCTCGGTGATAAATCGCTCGGCATTGACCAATGTCTGTTTTCTGATATAATCTTCCGGAACTTTGTTTTGATGTGTTTTAGTAACTTCAATATAGTAACCGAAAACCTTATTAAATCCGACTTTCAAAGAAGATATTCCGGTTTTACGCCTCTCCGAGGATTGAAGTGAAGCTATATACGCCCGGGCATCTTTAATCGAATCTTTCAGCTGATCCAGTTCACCTGAATATCCGCGCCTGATTATCCCGCCCTTATTGGCCGTCAAAGGCGGTTCATCGGTCAGACCGGTATTGATAATTTCTATCAGTTTTCCATTGTCCGGGTATTTCTTTTTTATATCGATAAAAATCTTGGACATCAGGGGTTCAATGTTTTTTATAATTTCATGTCCGATTTTCAGTCCGTGAGCGATCGCCGCCAGCTGTCGCGGCGATATTTTCCTCATCCCCAGTCGACCGGCCAGGCGCTCCAGATCCGGCAGTTTTTTAAACATTGGCGGTAACACAAACGCACGGTCACGATCGTTATAAAGTTCCTTAACACCGCGCTGACGATACATAATCGGAAACAATTTGTTATAGGGTCGTATCAGACTATCTTTCAGACGGCGGGCGCCGCCGGCTGTTGCGGTTTTATTAATCGCCTGAAATAACGAATTTTGTTCACTGCTTTCCGAAAGATTACTGAGCAATTCCAGGTTGCGAACCGTACTGTAATCCAGCTTCATATATTCATCGGACGCCGCCGGAGATATTTTTTTGATATGATCCAGCCGCGTACGATTGTTCTCGCGAAGATACCGATAAATCGATCCTGCCGCCGCCAGACCCTGTTTCTGCCCCCCGACACCAAAACCATCCAATGTCTCCACTCCGAAAAACTCACACAGTTCACGCCCTGTCGTTCGATAATCAAAATTCCAGTCCTCAAACGGACTCAACCGAACTGAATTTTCTTTTTTTAGTGATTTTATCAGATCATGGTCTTTTGACTCGGCTGGATAAATCAACTCCTGCGGCTGAAGAATCTTTAATCGTTCATACAGTTCGGCAAATTCAAGCTCATCTAAAAAAAACTTGCCGCTGAGAAGATCGACATAAGACAGACCGATTTTTTTATCTCCATGCGGGTAAACTGAAACCAGATATAAATGTGCTGTTTCGCCGATGATCCCTTCCACCGTCGCCGTTCCCGGAGTTAACACTTCCACCACTTCACGCTTGACAACGCCTTTGGCCTGCTTTGGGTCTTCGGTCTGCTCAACAATGACCACTTTCTCTCCGGCCGCCAGGAGTCGCGCCAGATATTTTTCGGCCGAATGATGCGGCACTCCGGCCAAAGGTATCTTCTCACCGTTCATCTGCCCGCGTGAGGTCAGAGCAATCTCAAGAATCGGCGCCGCCTTTATGGCATCATCGCCGAACATCTCAAAAAAATCGCCCATCCTGAAAAATAGGATTTTATCCGGATATTGATCTTTGATTTTGTAATACTGCCGCATGAGCGGCGTGAGTGAATCAGACGATGACGATTTCATCGTATCACAACCTGAAAGGCCTCGTTTTCACCACCCTCTAATTGTGCCTTAAAGGCCATGGCCTGTTCCATTGATTGAAAATGTCCGATATAAACAACATAGTAGTATTTATCCGAAATATTTTTGCGTTCAATGTCAATCTTCTCTCCGTACTTTTTCATCCTATCCGACATGTTTTGGGCATTATCTTTGACGGAAAAAACACCTACCTTGACCGAGTAAACGGTTCCGGTTAATTTCTCGGCCCGGTTATCAGTTTTGCTTTTTATGGAACTGAGTCGATTGATCAAATCATAAAGCCCGACCGAATACGGATACCGTTCGCGCAGAAGATTATAGTACAAAATTGCATCATCGATTCGCTTCTGGTTAATCGAGTAGTACGACAACATGTACAGCGCCGGGGCTGCCGCCAGATCAATTTTGCTGTTGCCGAGCGGACGGCAGATATCCTGCGCCAGAATATATTCCCGATCGGAATAAAGCTGTCGAGCCATATCAAGTTTGCCGATGATCCCATACTTACCGTCTTTATAATCTTTGGTCAGTTGCCTGCGGTACTGCGTCGCCTCCCTGTTTTTATCCAGTTTCTCCAGACCAAAGGCTTTCAAACGTATCATTTCCGAACGATACTGACCATTATCCCAGTAATCCAGATATGCCCCGGTGGTTGTCACCAATTTATCAAAATCGCAAGCCGCCTGTAAATACAGAGCCTGACGGTATATATTATCCTCAAGATATTCCGCCGACATCTCGGCTTTGAAAGCTGCTTCAAGAAAATCCAGAGATTTTTTGCCATCTTCTTCAAGCAAGGCCTGATAATATAATAAGGTTCCGTCGCGCCGCGTGGCTGTTTGAGATAAGGCCATCTTCTGGCGGGCCTCATTAAGTTTTCCCGACTTAATCAGTTCGACAATATCCGAAGCTATTGCGGGATTAAAGACTATTAAAAACAACGGGATTAAAAATATAAACCGCGACATTATTTCTCAAAGCTGTCAACAGCCTTACAATTCGGGCAAAGCCAGATTTTGGATTCCGATTTAAACCCGCAACGACCGCAGATATATGCCTGCTCCTGTTTTTCCTCTTTTTCTTCGATACGCTCTAACAAATCAGCCAGCCTATCAGTCTGGCCGGCGGATAAATACATCCGCGCCAGCGAAAGAACCGGCAATAAAGAGTCAGGATTTTCATCTACGGCAACATCAAGATGTTCAATGGCAGCCGAAGCTTCACCTTTTTTATAATGATACTCTGCCAGAGTAAGTCTGGCCGCCATATTTTTCGGTGAACTGTCAAGGATATCAATACATACCGCCGATATCTCGCCGAATTTTCCAAGACTGAACAGTGCCTTTTGCAATCGCCCCAAAACCAGATGCGCCTCATCAGGCACAATCCGGATCATATTTTGCCAGTAACTGACAGCATCCTCGAGACGATTTTCGGCCAGATAGGAGTCGCCGATATAAACATAGGCCGGTACGCAACTTTTTTTCATGCTGATCGCTTCTTTGAACAGAAGCCGCGCCTTATGGTAGTCCTTTTTACGGAAAAGTTTTTCGCCCTGAAGAAATTTATATATCGCCAGAGGAGACTTCGATTTATCTCCGTCAAGTTTGACCAACTTCTCTTTTACTTCCAGGGCGGCGATCCAATCCTGATTCAATGAATGAATCTCCAGAAGCTTTTCATTAGCCCAGCGATTTTTACTGTTCAGAGACAGTAACTCTTCAACTGAAGCCTCTGCCGACTGATAATCCTTTAATTCAATAAAATCCAGAGCCAGCGAGCGCAAAATTAAAATTTTTTCTGCGGCTGTCAAACCATGCCGCATAGTCAAATCTTTATGTACCTGAAGCGCCTTATCCGCCTTGCCATATTTGCGAAGAATATCCCCGATTCGGATATAAGCATCGATATTGGCGCTATCCTCGGAGACAACCTCGCGGAACTTGCCGAAAGCGGCCTCCACGCGTCCATCCAACAGCGCCTTCAGACCATCAATATAAACAGATGGATCCTTCACCTTTTTTTCTTTTTTATATTTATCATATAAAAAATACATAATAATCAACGCGATTATGGCCAGCAAAAAGACAATAACTATAGTATCCATGGTTTATTCCCGGCGATTATCTTTATTGTTCAGAAAGTCACTCGATTCTTCAATCGGACGGTTTCTTAAGGCAGTGACCTCAGTTTGCAACCCCTTGACATTTCGATTGGCCATCCGTATCTGATTGGCCAGTCTTAAATAGACGCTGATAAATAATAGCCAGGAAACCAGAGCGCCAAGAATAAATGACCAGAAAACAACCGTAATAATAGGCACAGCTGCTCGCTGGGTCCAAATTAGATTAATATCAACTGTTTGATTGCTGCCACTATTATATAGTGCGAAACCGACCACTACGGCGATTATAATTAAAATCAGTATCGATCTGAAGACCCACATGCTTCCTCCTTGGAAGTGTATGTTTAAGAATCAACCAGTTGATAATAACAAAGACTGAATTAACAGTCAATAAATTTCGGGCAATATTATATCGGTTTCGAATGATGGACAATTACTTAAATTCAAAACCATTTATCAATTCGAGAAAATCTTTATGCTCATTTTCAAAAAAGCGTTTCTCACAAATAAAATGAATGATATATATATTCTCACCCTTTTTTGCAAACAGAATTGAGCCGCCGTAAAAATCGGAAACATGATCCGCCTTATCAGCATTCACTCCTGCCCTGGCCACCTGAAGCGTATAGCGCCTTTCACCTGTGCTTAAATAAGCATCGACATCGCCGATTTTCAATTTGGGGCGTTTTTTTTGAGCGTAATCACCATATAATAAAGGCATTTCATCAAGCATGCTGTTTTTCTGTTTGGATTTATACTTATCTGACAGCAACGAATCGATAAACGGATTAAGAGCCATTGAAGTCGTATCGACATAAATTATGGCCTTGGGAATTTGAGTATAATTCGGGGCATGTTGGTAATCGGGCGGAATATCATAATTCTTTTTAGAGAAGACTATTCGGATCTTACTGTCGCCCTTTTTAATGGAAGTATCCCATTTATCAGGAGGGATCGTAATACAGAAATCATATTTTTTATCACAATACACATTATCCTCTATGGCACCGGCCTTGTTCTTTTTCCGGGCTAAGGCAATATTACAGACCAGCGTCATCATCAACAAAGCAATTAAAAGTCTTTTCATCGATGTACCTCCTCATATTCCTTTTCTATCTATTTATTACTTATACACTTTCTAGTCAAGATAATATTTAAAAAAGAGTGAAGAGCCGCCCGATAATAATAAAACTGATATTTTGCAAGACATTGGTCAAAGACTAAACAAATACTATAATGACTTATATTTCTTGAACAATTGTCCCCATTCGCTGCGGGAAAATTTCCGGATAATAGATTTACCGACAATAGGATACCAGAACCAATCATGATATATATTGCTTGCCATCGGCGCCCAGACAACCAACGGGGAATGTAAGGCTATTTTTTCAAGAAATCGCAGCGCTCCCTTTCGCAGTAATTGATCACCCCAGATGACGAAAGATTTTTTGGTCTCAAAGCCAAAATTTATTCCACTTATATCCAGACCCAAAATCTCAATTTCATTAATATCAGCCACGCCCAGACCTCGTTCATGGCACATTTTCAGATATGGAATAGACATCGGTTCAAAACCCATCAGCTTCGCCGCAACTGCATCAATCGCCACTGAATCGGCCGAAGCCAAAATGATATTTTTTGAATACGGTGTCATCGTCCTTGGACCAGCCCCATCCCCTGCCACCGTTCCGTCCATAACCGCCAATATATTGGGGTGCAGCTCTTTCTGCATAATCATAAGGTCAACCAGGACTTCATGAATATACTTATGCGCGTAATGCCTCACCTCTTTTAACAATCCGCCAAAAGAATTTTTAATCGCCCCGGTGGTTGTCGAATGGCCATGTGTTTTCACGGTCGGCAGATGAATAATCTGTTTACCCTTATACATCTTCGGAATCTGGATCCCCTCCGGGAATATCTGATCCAGCTTAAGGAGTTTCTCCTTGAACTGATAAATGGTCCATTCCACGTCAGGAAGCGGCGTAAAGCCAAGACCATATTTTTCCAGAACCGGCATCCAGAGATTATTTTTGGCGCCCTTGATCGGATCGGTCACTACAGTCTTGTTTTCAATTGGAACTAATTTATCTTTAGGAAAACCATCCTCGATCAAAGTCCGGACAACCCCCTCGACCTGCCAGGGCTGCGATGAACAGGCCGGGAAATATTTGGTCCAGGACAGATTTAGTTTTAGAAGAGTCTCAATATTAAAATCAAGAATGGAACGATAATCGATCAATTCCAGAAGCTGACGATAATCGGTTAAGACATTATCAGCACTGGTTTTTATAATGGCTACTTTACTCAAACTCATTATTGCTCAAATCCTATCGGTCGTTTAATAAGGCGCAAAATATATTCTTTCGCCGTGCAAAAATCAAACTCTTTTAAGATTAATTCCAGTTTTTTTGCCAGAGTCGAGATAGAACCATATTGGCGATATCTCCTGAAAGCCGAGAGACCCTCCACCCGGGGTTGGTTTTTATCGACCTCCCACGGATGAAGATATATGATCGCCGGTCGATTCTCCCGGTTAATCTTTTTTATCATCCGGCTGGTAAACCAGAGCGGCGAATGCCTTAAATATCCACCGCCGCCAACCGGAATTTCCTTACCCAAAATTTTTATCGTCGAAGCGGGGATCTCCCAGAGTTTGCCTCCATTATCTACTTTTAATTCGGCCACCCGTTTAAGGCCTCCCGGATCACCGTAGATATCATGCTTAATCGGGTAAACCGATGAATCATACATAAACCCGAGTTCCGCCAGAATTTCATAGGCCCAGGGAATTTTTGAATTAATCGACCAGCTTGGGGCACGATAACCGACCGGCTTAATTCCGCAAGCCTTTATAATTGCTTCCACCGCCTGTTCTGTATCTTTTCGAAACTGCCTTTCCCCCATCAGATCGACTCGATCATGATGGTAAGAATGACAGGCTATCTCATGCCCCTCCCGGGCAATCCGATCAATTAATCGCGGAAATTTTTCGGCCACCCAACCCAAAGTAAAAAAAGTGGCGCAGACATTAAAATCGGAAAATATCTGAAGAATATTTTCGGTCGTCTCTTCGACGCGTGAGATCTGTTTGCTCCACTTTTTATACTCAATCTTATCCTTAAGATTCTCGACCACAAACCAGTCTTCCAGATCAACTGTTAAGATATTTTGAACCATTCGGTTTACCGTATATACTTTTTATATATATTCTACGATTTGATCGATTGATATTTATAACCATAATAACCATGATTATAATAATACGGAAGAGTATGATTAAGATTATTGACCACGACACCGATTATTTTATCTTTTTGTGTCGCCAGCAGACGCGAGGCGCGCATAACCACATCCTTTTGGGTATCCCCCGCTTTAACAACTATGATTGCCCCATCCAACTCCTCCAGAAGCAGTATCGGATCCATCACCGGCAGAAGCGGAGGCGAATCAATCAAAATAATATCATAATAAAATTTAAGTTCCTTGATCATATTATGGATATTGGTCACGTTTAATAATTCGGATGGATTATTAACCACCCGTCCGGAAGTTAATATATCCAGCTTATCTATTGATGTTTTTTTAATTACTTCCTTAAAGGAATCGCCGGAAAGAATATCCGAAACGCCACCATCAATCGGCGTGGCGAACAGCTTATGAAGCATCGGACGGCGTAAATCAAAATCTATCAGTAATGTTTTGATACTCTTCGCTGCCGCGGAAGTCATCGCCAGAAAAGATGAGATAATCGACTTCCCCTCGGCCAGCATGGCCGAAGTTATCAATATAGCCGGTTTGTTATCTTCTTTAGCAAAGCCGTTAATCCCGTGAAGAATGCGCCGGAACTCGGTCGTTTCGGGCAGTTCCATATTAAAGAAATCTATAATCGATAGCTGTTTTTTCTTTTTTGCCAAACCTATCTCCCGTGCGTCTGATCGTCGGAGATATCTGAAACCGCATCAGCCATTTTTAAAAAGTGCTCCTCGGCCAGTTCCAATCCCCGTTGTGCTTTTCTCAAATTACCGTTAATTGTCAGTGCTTTTCTAAAATATTCTGAGCCCTTCTTCCAGGAGAATCTCGCCTGATGTAACAGGCATAAACCCAGTTCATAGTACAGATCAACGTAATTCGGGTTTTTATCTATCTCGGCCTCAAGGAACTCAATTCTTTCAGAGATACTCTTTTCGGACAACCAGTCGGTATAAATTAAAAATCTGTTGAAATGGGCGGCTTTCTGGTGCCTAATTTTTTCCGTCTTGGCTTCTCTGACCAGGGAAAATAAATTATATGCATTTTTGTAATCGCCCTTTTTTAATAAAGCCATCGCTTCCTCGAAACGCCCTCCCTCAAACTCGGGATAAATCAAAATTGATTTATTAATAAGATCAAGACACTTATCCGGCAGTTCCGAGGCCATTTCAAAATCTTCTTTATTGACGCCATTTAGTATATAAGCCAGGGCCAGATTAAAATATGCATCGGCATAATAAACATTTAATGTCGCCGCTTCCTTAAACTCCATTGCCGCTCTTTTACATGAGCCGGCGGCAAGATAGACTTCCCCCAGATTGTTCCGATAGTCGGCGAATTTGGGACGCATATCAGCCGCTTTATTTCCGGCGATTGTGGCATCATCCAGATTCTTCAGCGCCAACTCGGTTTGGGATAGATAAAACCAGGCCTCGTGATATTCATTATTCAATTTTACTGCGGTCTGAAATAATCGACGCGCCTCAACATACATCCGCTTATAATACAGAGCCGTCCCAAAATGATACATCATTTTGGGCTGTCCCTGATGCATTATTTCCTGAAAACTTTTCAGCAAATATTCCAATTCGGCCTTCTTCTCGCCATGTGTCGACTTGACAAGCTGAAGCATCTGTTCCTCGGAGACATGATCGGCATGTGGAAAAACGGCCGTATCCAGCAGTTCTCCATCGACAAATACGGATGAATTAATTACTCCCTGTCGTGTATCATTGGAGGTTTGAACCAAAAACTCCTTTTGATCCTCGATGATACGACTATTTAAACTATACGATTCCATTTTGTGCTCCCAATTTTCAAAATGAGGTTTACCCTCTATATACAAAAAAGCTAAAATATTCTCTGGTTGTCATTCCTTAACATTTCACGTATAACAAAAACCGAAGTGATCGCGCCCAGAACCGTCACCCAGTCTCCCAAAGAGCCAAAATCGAAAAAAGGATCGGAGCGCCTCGGCAGAAAGATATTATCCTCCGGTTTAATTATATATCTACTTATAACCGGCGTTTCCGAATATTTCCCGAGATTTATCCGCACCGTCTGCGAACCAACTCCATCTTTTGTCACAATTCTGACTTTTTTCAGATCGGCATCTCCCGTCGGACCTCCGGCCAGCGCTATCGCATCAAGGATATCAATGCCGGTCTCCAACGATAAGGCCCCCGGCCGATTAACTTCACCGGAGACATAATATATTTTTTTAAGTGAGGACTGGTCGCTGATTGCCCGCGCCTGAAGACCGGCCGGAACACGCGGCACTTCAATCGTCTCACCGGTATAAACTTTCGGCAATTGGTCGATTTTCCCGGACGCGACCGCTCCTGCCACATCAACCGTCTCAACCTTGCCGCTGTCTTCCCCGCCTCTGACAATTAGTACCCGACTTAGATCACCAAATTCGCTTATCCCTCCGGTTTCATTTATCAGCGTCAATATATCAGGAATTTTCTCGAATGTATATTTGCCTGGATTTAAAACCTGACCGGTAATATAAACCTTCTGATAGCCATAATCTGTGACCCTGACAACCGCATGAGAAATTGCTTTATTAAACCGCGACATCTGCCGGACGATTTTTTTCTCCAACTCCGAGGTGGTCAATCCAGCGGCCTCGATTTCACCTATTATATCGAGCGATATTTTACCGTCCTGACGAACTTTTACCATAGCATCAAGATTATTATCCTGCCAGAATGAAATCTCCAGCATATCCTCCGGACCGATGATGTAGGCATCAGCCAATACAAAACCGGAAATAATTAAAATTGTCGCCAGAATAGAAGCCGATATTATTAATAATCTTTTCATCTTTTCAACACTCCCTATTGTAGATATAAATTTATGCCATCCCTGGCAATATATATATTATTCGGTAAACACCTTTTGACACTTGAATTAAACAATCGACCATTTATTTACCCTCTTTGCTGTCTTCAAATTCGGGCTTATACATGAGTGACCGATTTCGCCCCTCCTTTTTTGCCCGTAAAAGCGCCATATCGGCGGAATGAATCAAATCGTCAATAGTTTTCGCATCATCCGGAAATACCGCGCCTCCAATAGATACGGTTAAATTGAGCCGAACGTCGCGATCTTTTACCTTTGGGTGCGTGGAGGCAATCCGGGCCCTTATGCGTTCCATAAATAATTCTGTATTGCGGCGATCTGTCTCCGGCATCATTAGGCAGAATTCATCTCCGCCATAGCGTGAAATGACATCATTAGCGCGGACT
>CAZJLX010000015.1:0-14781 GCA_964546545.1 uncultured Ignavibacteriaceae bacterium
TAAACTCATACGGATATATTCGAAGCGCCTTTGCCTCAAGATATTCCGCCGCCTTTTCTTTTTCACGATCGCTGTCCGTATCCACAATCTCAAAACGACCCGGCGCCGATGTCAAACGGCTCCAGGTCCAGATACAGGCGCTTAAAAGAGGGATATTATCCCGAAGAAAGCGGCACAAATCGATATTAAACTTCTGCGGATAAAAATCGTCGGTTTGCCAGAGCAATTGACGATATCGCCGTCGATCGGATTTTAAGATTGGTGGCAACCCCGAGACTGAAGCCTGACTTTTGGCCAGCCCGGAAATTTTCATTTTCATCATCGATTGACTCTCATTTTTTTTCATTTTATTACCTCCGTAAAAATATGGAGGCCTATATCAACATCGCTTTTATACTAAAACTGTCAATCTCTCTGCAAATCGATTTCACATTCTGCCTCAAATTCGCATGATATTGCATTGCAGGATGCAATAAAGACAAGTCAATCCTCAAAGAGAACCTTAAGTGCCTGTCAGACAACCCGATAAAATTGTTTATGTTTGATTCTTGGATGGCATTCGGATTGCTTGCTAAGTGAATCAGGAGAAAAGAAATATGAAAAGAATAGCATTAATCTTCGCCCTGTTTTCACTCGTCCTGATCAGCCCGGCCATGGCTGCCTTCAGTTGGCAAAATCACAGCTTTGATAATGAACGAACTGCGATTCAGACAAATACTTTCTACCTGAGTCGAGATCTGCATCAAAATAATATCGCCGCAATAGAATTGGCAAATGGTTCTTCTGACAAATGGTTTTATCCGGATAAAAACGATTATAGTGATGATATCAACTATGATAATACATCCGGATGCGACGATGGAAAACCGACCGAATCAGTTGTCCCGGAACCGACGACCATGATTCTTCTGGGCGGAGGCCTGATTGGGCTTGGAATTCTGAGGAAAAAGAAAAAATAAGCAGTCTATTACTCCGATTCGTGTTGAGCCGGGACTTTTAAAGTCCCGGTTTTTTTATCCCGGAATCCCTTGACACTTGCCTAATTTTTCGTATTTTGCTTGGCAATTTGTAAAAATCGTGATTGGAAAACAGGGAAGTTCTTAAGTCTTGCCCAAAGGTAAAAAACATCTATTTAAGCCGGCCGATTGGTTAAAAAGGTCAGGCATATCGGCAACTCTGATTCTGATGCTGCTGATAACGCAATGTGGTCGGGACAGCAGCCAAAGTTTTACTTTTAAGGCCGAAAAAATGTTTCATGCCGCTGAAAAACTGAGTCAGACCTCAGCTATCGGTGCCGGTCAAATCGATACGCTGACCAGAACCAGGATTAAAAATGGCTATTATGGGGTTATGAATTATTGCTGGGCGCACATTGATTCAATTTCCCGGGAAAAACAGCCGGAAGAACGGCGTGATATAGAAACGGTTGCTTACCTGGCGGTCAGCCGGCTTTCGCAGATATTTTTGACTGAAAGTAAAAATGACTCAATTATCATAATAAATCGTCAATTGCAAAATTTTGCGACACTGGAAAGTACACCGCTTCTAAATAGTCGCTTATTCGTCGCTCGGGCATATCAGGCTGAAGGCAATATATTGGAGGCTATGTCAATCTATAGAACCTTAATTGATAGTTTCTATCCCCCTGTGGAAAATGATAACCGGATATTATATCCGGTGATAAACCTGCCACGTCAAATGGTCAGCATGTTTTTCCTTTTGGACGATGAAGCGGCCGCTGCCGCCGAAGTAGAGTCGGCTGAGGGCTATTATCGGCGACTTATCGACGAATGGCCCAATTCGGCGCTTGAATCGGCCGCTCGGAGCAACTTGGCCCGTTTATATTACGATACCAGACAATGGGATAAGGCTATAGAAAATCTGGCTCAGCTAAAGGATTCAACCGGCCGAATTGATGTCGAATCGGAGTTGATAATAGCCGGCATTACCGCTACCGGCAAACAGGAATACAGAAAGGCGATTGAATTATATGATAATCTTTCCTCGCGAACCGAGGATTCGGCGACGCAGGCCTTGATAAATATGCGAAAAGGAATTGTTTATTATCGAAATGGCAATTATGAACTCTGCCGTAAAACTATGTCCGAGCTAAGTGACAATTACCCAAGGTTTTACCAGAGAAACCCCCTTCCGCAAAAATATCTGGCTCTGTCGTTTGAAAAATTAAATGATTGGGGCCGTGCTGAAAACGAATTTCGCTGGTTGATTGATAATTATCCTCGAAGCGAGGCCGCCTTTGACGCTTTTTTGGCTATTGCAACCTATTATGAGAAGGCAAACAACGAAAAATTCATGCTGGATTGGTATCAGCGGGCCGAACAATTCTATAACTCAATGGCAGAACAGTATAAGGGCAGTAATATAGAGGCCTCAGCCCTCTCCTATCTGGCTGAAGTAGCCAAGAGGAGGGATAATTGGGATTTGGCGGCCAAATATCTGGTATCAATATTCGATAAATTTCCACAGACTGATATGGGTAAAAGATCTTTGGTAAATGCCGCCTTGATTTATCGGGAGAAATTGGCTCAGACTGACAAGGCTGATTCGTTAATTTCGAAACTTAGAAAGGAACTATACCCGGTCGATGGGGGTAAAAATATTGATGTTTTATCCGATGATAATAATTAGAAACAATAAACCAGGCTATTATGGAGGAAAGATGAGATTAAGCAAACTGCTGATGATGACAATGGCTGTCATGTTACTATGTTCGGCCTGCCTGACAGCCCAAATCGACAAATTCGGAAAAGTGGATACACTTTATGCCGAAACCTATCAGATTGATGATCAAAATTGGGCGGTGAATATCTCACTTGTAAATGATGAGGAAATTCTGGCCCTCTCTTTGCCGTTCAAATTCTCTGCCGGCAAAAATCGGGTGGTTGTCGATTCCACAATCTTTAAGGGTGGCGTAGTCGAGAATTTCCGCGTCAAATATGCTCGCGTTGACACGGCGACTCAGTGTGTTACGATTGGTTTGATTAATGATATCGGCGTTTCGATTCCGCCCATACCGCCGGGACGGGGACGGATCGCAACCATCTTTATCTCATCACTTGATGAGAAATCGATCAGCGCTCTTAAAGTTGATACGACAACAACTCCTCCGGGCAATGATCTTCAACTGGTCAAACCGCCGACCGATCAGGTCGTACCGGCCTTTGTTGTCAAACAGGGTGAAAAACCCAAAGAAAGTATCAAAAAGAATTAATTGATACCTGACAAATATCATAAGACCCCGTCATTACGGGGTCTTATTTTTACATTTTCTTATAGTACGATCTGATAGATTCTTTGCGTTTTTTAATCAGATATTTTTGCAATCTATCCTTCAAAGAATCGTCCAGCCTGTTTTTTTTATAAAACTCCTTATATAGTACATTCTGATCCAGCTTAAAACATTCATCCAGTCCGGCCTCACGAGCCAGGAGTGACATATCAAGATAGGCCGTCTCGTTTTCAGTTTTAGTGGGAAGCGCATCTGATTCGTACGCAGTAACATTAAGACTGCCGATATCACCGGCCAGATTTTTGACATCGGTCGCTTCACAATATTGGACTATATCAGCCTTTAATGTATCCAAATCAGTCTTGAGTATCTTAATCTGACGATTCAAATCCAAATATTTGCTGGCCAGCTCCCGGCCGGATTTGGCATCAAAATCATCGGTAATCTCACCATCCAGAGCCAGTTGATGTCTTTTCGCCGGGCACAATTCAAAATAGACACACCAATCGCATAAGCCTGACTCTTTGATCGGGAAATTATCATTGATTTTTGCATCCTCAATCTCCAGAATCTGTTGATAAATTCGATAGCTTATCTCCTCGATTTTATCCAGATTCATCTCGGCCGACATAACCACACCTTGACGCAGGAATATCTGTTTTAATTCAATCTTTTTAAAATCGGGCCAGGCCTGTGAAACTCCAATCTGATATAGTCCCATCTGTTCATCATCATTAAGCATCGATTGGGTCGGTAAACTGGTTTTCATCTTATAATCGACAATCTCCAGAACTCCATCCGGACGCAGTGTGATTCGGTCAACCTTGCCCCGGATACCAAATCGGCCGTTTGGATCAATTGGAAAGTTAAGCATCTTTTCCAGCGCAATCGTTTTGCCCTCATCAAACGGCTGAAACTCGTGATAGTACCATTCCAATGCCTCCGCGCCCGTTTTCACATAATCATCAACTCCCAAACCTTCACGCGTAACTTTGATTCGATCCCGATCCGGCCCCTCCCATATTTCAAGATATCCCTTTTTCATCTCATCTATCGGTATCAGCCGTCCGCCCGTTTTCAACTGATAGAGATTCTCCAGTGTCTTATGCACCGCCTGCCCCTGATACGCCTCAACCGTCACCGGCTTTTCGACAGACGCTTTTTCGATATTCTCAAACTTGAATTGTCGCGGACAATTTTTAAAGGAACTTATTTTGGAAAAACTGTAATATTGCATCTACACCCTCCATCTAAAATTGGACATATCCAAAATATATCCAACCCCATCCAAAATCAATCACATAAAAAAAATACCGGCAAAACTGCCGGTATTCTCCTCCACTATCTTAATATCTTTTACGGAAGATTAAAATTCAATCCTGCCACAAAGCTGTTATAAGTCGTATTCTCATTGTCGGTATTGATCCAGTTCATCCGAAATTCGGCATTAAAGGTCAACGGAAAGGCCGGGAATTTCAGATCAAAGCCGCCCACCAGATGATAACCGAGTTTGGTGGCATTGCCGGGAATCTCAATACCATAGGTTGACAATGTCCAGCTCACAGGCTCGACATACTCATAACCGAGCGAATGGGTTGCCAGACCGGCACCAGCATAGGGTGAGACCAACTGAAGTTTCAACGGATAGACAACCGAAGCCGAAAAAAGCAGGTCACGCTGGGTTAATTCAATATTCTGCCCGAATCCGGAATAAGAGTCGGTTTTCCAGGCATATTCGCCGGTGACAATAATATCAACCATTGGTAATCTGGAAAACTTTAGATTCAGTCCGCCCAATGTCATCTGGTCGGTCTCGTTTCCGGGTATTGCCAGTCCCGGCTGATCATAAGAGGTCACCAGTCCGCCTCTGACACCGACTGAGAGTCCTGTCAAAGCCTGAGCTGGCAGAGCCATTGATAACAGTAACAGCGCCAATAACAGTTTTTTCATATTTCCTCCTTGGAGAGCCTATTTATTCATTTATCGGACATATTTTCGGGCATCTTGACCTAAAATGACAATATTCCGAGAATATTAAGATATACAAAAATATCAGATTATTAAAAAACCCCGCCGAAACGGGGTTTGTAAGTTATTATATTACAATATGATCAAAGCAGACCGAGATTCACGCCGACATGAAAAGAGACAAAATCGGAGGTTTCGCCCTCAGTCTGTATCCAGTTTAAACGGATTTCGCCGTTGACTCCAAGCGGTATAAATGAAGGCGAAACAGATACTCCGCCTATTAGGTGATATCCGAATTGCGAATCGTCGGCCGGTATCGCAAACCCCTTACCGCTAAATCCAAAGGCATGCGTCGCTATCCCAGCTCCCGCGTATGGTGTAATAAAACGCATTTTATAGGGATATACGGCCGATGCTGTCAGGGCCAGATCATGGACCGTAAATTCAGCCGATGTACTTGTACTGGGTATTGTAAAATCAACTGTCTTCCAGTAATAATCGCCGGTAAACAGCAGATCAACCTTTGGCAATAATCCGAATTTGAACTGCAATCCGATCATATTCATCTTATCAAGACTTATTCCCGGGATATTATCCTCAACCGCCAAATCGACACCGCTGGCGATACCACCCCGCGCCCCGACTGAAATACCGAGAATAGCATGACCTGGCGTCGCCGACGCCATAATCAAGATTAAAATCAAACCAATCTTTTTCATCTCTATATTCTCCTCTTATCGCGGATTTTCATTTCTATCGTTTGGAACCTCAACCGGTTCATCCTTTTGCCTTAAATTATTTATAATCGAATTAAGCTTTTCCACCTCGACCCTGGCCGCTTTATTAAAATCTTCACCCTGCGAGGCATACAAGATCGACCGGGACACATTTATCAAGGCCGGTTTTTTGAAATTATCCGTGCCTAATTTGGCCGCTTCCTCCAGACTGCCACCCTGAGCACCAACGCCGGGAATCAAAATCGGAATATCGCCTGCCGTTTGGCGAATTCCGGCCAGATGCTCGGCATGGGTCGCACCGGCGACCAGCCCCAAATTTCCCTCTTTGTTCCAGTAAGCGACTTTTTCCGCCACATACATATAAACCGGTTTGTTTAAAACATGCAAAAATTGAAAATCGCGACTACCCGGATTAGAGGTCAGGCAGAGAATAAAGGCGCCTTTTCCAGTATAATCCAGGAACGGTCGGATCGAATCATATCCCATGTAAGGATTTAATGTCACCCAATCGGCTTTCAAATGCTCAAATATGGCCGAAGCATAATGCGCTGCCGTATTACCAATATCGCCTCGCTTGGCATCGGCAATCACAATATTTCCCTCCGGAATCCGTTTAATAATTTTTTGCAAAAGAGAAAAACCTTCGGCGCCGAGTTCCTCGAAAAAAGCAAGGTTGGGTTTGTACGCCGCCACGATATCCGAAGTTGCATCAATAATTTTAACCGCAAAATCATACATTCCCTTTATCGAGGTTGTATATTCGGGCGGCATCTTTTTACGATCCAGGTCAAGGCCGACACAGAGCATCGAATTATTTTTTTCCTGAATCTCTTTTAAATCGCTGGTTGCACTCATTTATATATCCTTAACTTGCCAATAATTTCTTTAATACTGCCTCTTTTATGTTTAATCAAATATTTTTTTATCCCATCGATAATATTCACGGGAGCTTTCGGATCAACAAACAGCGCTGTCCCGACCTGAACCGCCGTCGCCCCGCAAAGAAGAAACTCAATCGCATCGCGATAATCGGAAATACCGCCGATACCGATAATCGGAATCCTGACCATGTTATAGACTTTATGTACCATGGCCAGCGCCACCGGTTTGATCGCCGGTCCGGAAAGCCCGCCGCAATTGTTGGTCAACCTCGGGCGCAATGTTTCAATATCCACGGCCATTCCGACCAGCGTATTAATCAGCGAGACGGCATCGGCCCCGCCCGCTTCGCAGGCGCTGGCAATTTCGCCGATATCGGAAACATTGGGCGATAGTTTAGCCACCACCGGTCGTGGAAAGACTTTTTTTACGGCCGCAACCGATTTCTCCGCCAGAAACGGGTCGCGCGCGATTTCCATCCCGGATTCGACATTGGGGCATGAAAAATTCAATTCTACCATATCAGCTCGCGGATTATCGGCCAGACGTCGACAGACCTCCACATAATCATCCAGCTTAAAACCGGCCACATTAACCATCACGACTAGATCATACTTTTCCAAAAATTTTAACTTTTCAGAAATAAACCTGTCAACGCCGACATTGGCCAATCCAATTGCATTCAGCATTCCCGACGCCGATTCGGCCGTTCTCGGCGGCGGGTGACCATCACGAGGCGCGAGTGTAATTGATTTGGTGGCAATTCCGCCCATCTGTGACAGGCTAAAAATATCAGCCAATTCTTCGCCATATCCGCAGGTTCCCGAAGCGGTTAATATCGGATTTTTAAATTTTATACCGCCGATTTCTATCGCCAAATCCGGTTTCAAAGCAAAACCTCCCCGATATTATAGACCGGTCCATCATAACAGACGCGGGTATATCCGCCGGCTGTCAGTGGTCGAACACAACCAAGACATATTCCAACTCCGCACGGCATAGGTGCTTCCAACGAAAGCTGGCCGGGCCAACCGCAGCCTTTCGCCAGACGTTCGACCGCCTGAAGCATCGGTTCCGGACCGCAGGCATAAACTCGACAGGCTCCGCTAAATTCATCAAGCCGCCCGGCTATGGCCGATGTAATAAAACCTTTAAACCCCTTCGAACCATCATCGGTCGCGGTGATTAATTGAATCTGTAATTGGCGGATTTTGTTTAAATCAATTAATTCGCTCTTATTTATCGCTCCGTAGAAAAAATAGAGCCGTTTTTTATCATAGCCATTTTCGACCAGACTACGAGCCAATAAATATATGGGCGGCAAACCTACCCCCCCGGCGATCAGTATCACATTTTCTTTTTTCCCGGGTCGTTTAAATCCATTGCCCAGCGGCCCGATCACAGAGACTTCGTCTCCTTTATTCAACCAGACCAGATGTTTCGTTCCTCGCCCGACTCTCTTGATTAAAATCGAAATCGATTTCTCGGCGGGGTTGGCATAATAAACCGAAAAGGCCCGACGGAAATAAATATCATGACAGGGTATCCCGACATGAACGAATTGGCCCGGACGAATTTGACCCGTTTTTGAAAAAGGGGCCAGCGTTAGATGTGAGTACCCGTTTTTGTAATCGATTTTTTTTATTACGCGTGTATTTTCAACAACAATTTTACTCATCTTAACACCGACGGAAGTTGAATATCATATTCCATCCAGAACCACGAGTCCATCAACTCGGCCGGGATCCAGAAAGTTTCGAAATGGGCCGAAAGAATCGTTTCCAGAGCCTCATCGTTTAATGCCTCCGAAGGTGACGGAAGCGTCAATTTGGCATCGACAACATCGCCAAAAGCATCAATTTTAACCTGAAAAATAAGTTTCCCATAGAAAGCGTCGCTATAGGCAGCGGTTGGATATATAAACTGCTTATCATAACGCTGGGGCGGATGACCAACCTGGAAGATGGCTTCACCATCGGGCCCTATCTTAGCCTTTTCTTCAGGGGAAATATACCGATCAATAACCGAATCACCATCCTGCGGATTGGACCTGAACTCTCCAGAACTGAACTCTCCAGGAATTGAATCCTGTAGCTCCTGAGCGCGCCCATCATCATCCGGAATTGACAGTCGCGGCTTAACCGCCAATTTGCTTTCGGCCGCTGCAGCGTATTGATTGCCGGGAAATGAATCGGCAAAATAAGCATATTCATAATAGAGAGAAGAATCGCCCGGGCTGTCATAGGTTTCCATGAGCCAGAGGAGGGCAAACCGGGCCTTATTATTTAATTCGGAGCGGGGGAAACTGTCGACCACAAACCGATAATAATACCTCGCCGAATCAAGATTGTACTGCTCAAAGACGAAGGATTCCGCCTTTTCATAATACTTTTTGGCATAACCGCTATCGGCTATGGTTCCTTCAAGACCCAGCAAATCAATGGCATCAGGCACATAATCGGATCGAGGATATTCATTTAATACCCGTCTCATGGAACTTTTAAAAAAGGCGGTATCATTAAAATAATCTCGCTTCATCAGTCCTACTGCTATCAGCGCCTTGGGGGCTAAGAGAGCATCGGGATATTCATCGACAATATATTGGAATTCATGCAGGGCCGAATCCGGCTTATTCAATTGACTTACATATAATTCGGCCAGTAAATACTGAGTTTCTGCCGCCTTGTCGATATCATCCAGCGTGGCCGAAGTATCCAATTCGGAACGGACTGATGAATATTGCTCTAGCTTGCTGATATTGGCTGAGCGTTCCAGGGCATCCTGATAAATATCAGTTTGCCTGCCGGTCAGCTTAACGGCATCATAATATTCTTTGGCCTTTTTATAATCTTCTTTATCATACTCGTAAATCAACCCGAGATTATAGTTGGCCAAACCGGCCTGAGGTTTATTCGGATTTTCTATGATTATTTCTTCATACATTGCCTCGGCCAATTCCAGTTCACCTTCCCAGTCATATCCCCAGGCAATTTTTAATTTTACAGCCGCCAAAGAATCATAATAAAGCTCATCCTCCGCCAGTTTATTAAAATATTCCCTACCCGCTTCAATATCATTCAAATAATAATAACACTCGCCGATACGAAATGTGGCGATATATCGATTTAAAGTTGTCAGATTATAATCAAGCAGTTCCAGATAATTCTCCAGAGCCGCTTTATATCGAAACCTGACAAAATTCCCGTCGGCAATATACATTTTACTGACCGATCTATCATAATCACTGCCCAAAGAATCTATTAAAGAAATAAAATAGGGTTCGGCTTTTTCATATTCCTTATTTTCATAATAATATTCCCCCAGAGCCATAGCCGCCTCGGCTTGAGTCTCCTTATCCTTGCTGTCGAAAAAAAGCTCTTCAAAGATAGTCATCGCACTCGCTTCTTCATTTAACTTTAGCCGTGCTTTGGCCAGATAGAGCCGCGCCTCGCGAACGAATTTGGATTCCGGGAAATTTACTATCAACTCGCGTAATCTTTTTTCGGCTACATTGTAATTACCCATATAGTAATTCGAAACTCCGTTGACGAACAATGCATCATCATACCATTTTGAATTGGGATGTTTTTCCAGAACCTTTAAAGATTTTTCCGCCGCCTTTCGATATCCCCCACCACCGCCTGACGACCTCGATTGACCGTCTTCTTCCTTTCCCTTGCGGCCGGATTCGGCACTGTTAAACGCTTTGCGGGCAAGATAAAAAGTATTATAATATACGCACCCGCCGGAAAATGAAATCAGAAGCATCAGAGCAACTATTTTAATAAGTCGATTCATAAGGCGTACTCTGCATAAATCCTTTACTCAAACCGGCGGCTTCAAAAGCATCGATCGCATCATTATATTCGGTCGCCGATATCGAACGGCTTAAAATGTCATCTTTCACCGCCCGATAAGCGGGGAAATATTGGCTCATAAGCGAAATATATACATCTTTGGAAACTTCATTCGCAAGAAATTTAAATATCCCGGCTGATCCGGATATAAAACCGGGCAAAACCAGATGTCTGATTATCAGACCGCTTTTTGCCAACCCGGCCCGATTAAACTTCAAATTGCCGACCTGCCGAAACATCTCTTTTACAGCCAAGCGGTTGACCTCGACATAATTTTCGCACCCTGAATATTTTTTGGCCAGGGCGTTACTGCTATAACGCATGTCAACCAAATATATATCAATTATACCCTTAAGTTGCCTTAATATTTCAATCTTTTGGTATCCGGAGCAATTATAAACAACCGGCAAATCAAGTCCTTTTATCTTTGCCTTGCCCAATCCGAGTAATATCATCGGCAGCATATGATCCGGCGTAACGAAATTTATATTCTCCGCACCTCGTTTCTGAAGATCTAAAAGCATATCGACAAATTTATCGATACTTGTCACACTGCCGGTTCCAAGCTGTGAGATAGGATAATTCTGGCAGTAACAGCAAAAGAGAGAACAGTTTGAAAGAAATATCGTGCCCGAACCGCCACCTCCCGATAAGGGTGGTTCCTCGCCAAAATGAAGGTTGAAACTGGCGATTTTTAACTCATTGGTCGAGTTACATTTACCTGTCTGTTTGGCCAGACGATTGGCTTTACAATCCATCGGACAGAGCGAACATTCAGCTAAACTCTCAGACAACTGCTCGCCCAGCCGGATTATTTCATGCCCGCTTTTTTTTATCATTCCTTTAATTTCTCGACTATCAAAGGCAGAATCTCCCCCGATTTGCCAAAAAAGGTGAAATCGGCCATATCCGAAAGCGGGGTTGGTTCAAGATTGATCTCCACCAGCGTCGCCCCCTCTCGCTTGGCCATCATCGGCATTGAAGCGGCCGGATGAACCAGCGCCGAGGTCCCCACCGAGAAAAAGAGATCGGCCTCATTCGAGGCGGCAAAAGCGCCATTTATTGCCTCCGCCGGAAGAAGTTCGCCGAACCAGACAACATCAGGCCGAATTTTACCACCACACCGACATATCGGCAACCCACCCCCCTCAACTTCAATCGGGCCGCTATATGGCTTCCCGCATTCAAAACATTTGTTTTTCTGGATATTGCCGTGTAATTCAAGAATATTTTCCGAACCGGCCTTCCGGTGAAGTCCGTCGACATTCTGAGTAATCAGAGTAAAACGATCGAAATGCTTTTCCATCTCCACCAGCGCATAATGGCCCGGATTCGGCGACACATCACTCATCAAATTACGTCGAAAGATATACCATTCCCAGACCAGTTCCGGATTGGCCATAAAGGCATCGACCGTAGCCAGCTCCTCGGCCCGAAATTTTTTCCAAAGTCCTTCTTCACCGCGGAAAGTCGGCACGCCCGATTCGGCCGAGATACCGGCCCCGGTCAAAACCGCAACCTTTTTGGCCGATTTTAATATTTTTTCGAATTCCGAATCTATTTCCATCATACTCGGCTAAAGATAATAAATTGCGACCGATCGTGAAACTGTTATTTAAATTCAAACCGGGATAAAATCAAACGACCGGATCGAATCAGAGGCTGTTTTGCATCCGTATAAAAATATCGTTACTTGGGAAACGGGAGCGAGCGACCGTAATTAATCGACTCGCCTTATCCTTTTGATTACTTATCACATACATATTGGCCAGATTGATATAGGCTTCGGCCAGATTTGAATCCAGTGCAATCGCTTGTTCACTGTAATAAATCGAAGAGTCCGCGTATTCCATAATACCATAAATATACCCGAGCTGATATGACGATAAAGCCTTAAGATTATTCAGCGTTGCCGCATCCATCGCCGAATATTCATCTGACCAACCGCCGGTTTCCCGCGCTGCCGCCTGACTGCTTAGGACTTTTGTAAAATATTCGACCGCTTTGTCATACATAAACCAGCCACTGAAAACCAGACCGGCTTCGTAATACATCGCCGCCGCAAAATCAAGATTGGCCTCACCCAGCGCCAAAATCTCCCCCAATGAAGTTGAATCCTGCACTTTTAAAAGGGATTTGAAATAATAAATATAGGCGGCAGAGATCGTCGGTTTAAGTTTTATTGCCTGCATGGCCAGCATCCAGCAATCACTGTACTTTTCTCGCTGATAGGCAATCGCCGCCAGATTAGCATGAGCTTCGCCGCTTAATTGGTTAATCTTTAATTCCCGGCGGAAATAATTGTGGGCCGAGTCAAGATTATTATTCTTTAAAAAGAGTACCCCGAAATTAAGATTGGCGCCCGGATAATTTGGATTTTGCCGGAGCAATAAGCGATAGTTATCGGCGGCCGATTTAAAATTATCATTTCGCATATAATAATTGGCGCGATCAAAAAGCGCTTTGGTCGTATCGGTTTTATTTAAACCGTAAATATTGCTGAATGACAGGATTAAAAAAAGCAAACCGGGTACAATTACTATTATCTGTCGAGAATCAAAATGCAGTCGATAAACAGTCTTCGCCAGATAATCTATACCATTAGCCGAAAAAATAAATATCAACGGCAATACAGGCAGACGAAACCGGGCATTGATAAAAAAGAGAGAGAGCAAAACCAGAAAGGCCATAATATAGAAAAATAAAAACAAAGTTATCCGATTCAACTTTTTATAAATCAGAAGTGACATAAAACCGATAATCGCCAGCGGAAAAACAATCCCGAAACAGAGCGGATTATATTTTAAAATCGAATAGCTGGAAAAAAAATCGGTCAGATTACGATTATTCGAAACTTCAAAGTTATTGACCGCAAAGTACAGTTTCTTTATAAACAGACCGATAAAAGCCGACTTATTACTCCAAATCCAGTTCAGGCCTTTTGACATCCAAAAATCGGACAACTCCGATTGGGACAGCACGCGACCGCTTTCCTTTTCGGCATAACTCTTTATTTCGCTGAATTGCCAGTCATTACCAAACGGTGGGACCGATGCGGTCAGACCATCGGCCGCCGCATTGTTACCGATATAAAAGTTGACCCCACCCGAGGCCGCAATCAGGACGACATCATCGGCCACGATAGCATTTCGCAGGGTCGCCGGACTGATTGCCAAAGCGCACATAAATATCAGAAGTAATCCCGCTTTTAAATACAATTTCGATTCTTTAAGATTTAAGATTATCCAGATAAGATAAAGCGGTATCAAACCGAGTATAATCGGGCGGGTTATCGCCGCCAGACCGATAACCAGACCACTCCATACAAAATATTTGATTGATTTTCTTTCGAACGCCAGAAGAAACAGAAGAATCGACAATTCGACAAAAAGAGTAAATAAAGAATCAACCAGAAGTTCATTTTCAAAATATATGGCAATCGGATACAAAGCATGCAGGCATCCGGCAATTATGGCTATTTTTTTATCGAATATTTTTCTCGCTATTCCAAACGTAAGCCCGATTGAAATCAATCCGATTATCAAACCGAGAATACGCCCGACCCACAAAGAAGAACCAAAAATCGCATACAGGCCGCCGAGAAGATAAATATAAAACGGCGCCCGCATAAAAACTTCCTTGCCTAATAAATCCCCGCCTGCAATCGCTTTGGCCCAGTTATGATGATACAACGAATCGACCATCAGGAAATTCCAGTCCGGGCTGAAATAATAGGCCAGCAAAAATATGATGCGGATTATAAACCCAAGAATAAAAATCCCGTATAGAGGATGATTTTTTAAAGCTTCTATTACCTTTTTCATCGATTTATAAGATAGTCAACTTAAAATATTAATTCAATAAACAGATTTTTATATTTGACAATATTCCATCTTTTTCGTCTATATATAAATTAAAGAGGAGGACTAATTATGCCCAAAAATGTTAATCGCTTTCTGTTAAGCCTGCTTTCTATTTTGTTAATGGCATCGCTATGCTTTGCCGTCGATGAAAAGTTTCCCGGGCCGGATGATTTTGTTCCGGTCGAGCAGATGCCCGAAATGATTTACGAGGAGCCGCCGGTATATCC
>CAZJLX010000016.1:0-14536 GCA_964546545.1 uncultured Ignavibacteriaceae bacterium
TCAAAATCGGATACATTGAAATATACCCTTGAATTAAAATTGGCCCATTTAAAATCGGCCTTAGATTTGAACTTTACGAATCCGAAATTTGCCGTGGAATCGTATTTTGTACTCTGAAATATAGCTTCAGAATCAAAAACCGCTTCCCGAAAGTATGCGGTTGAAACAAATTCAGCCCTTTGAAAATTTGCCGGGGAGGCAAACTCAGCCAGCCGAAAATCTGCCTTTGAGAAAAATTTTGCTTCCGAAAAATTCGCAGAGTCATCAAATTTAACATTTTGATTATCTACCATTGTGTCAAATACTTGCCTACTATAATCTACGGCGGAATCAATTTTAATTGACAAAATATCATCAGCCAAAGAACTGGCTGATATAAAAAATATAGTGAAAAGGTATAAAACTATTGTCATTTTTAGTGGATGTTTTTATTTCATCACAATCCCCGAATAATCTCTAAAAATCTAACAAATGTGATCCGTTAAATCAATAATATTATTCCGCTTACAGTGTTTTTTTTGAAATATATTCTTTCCACTTGACTATAAAATATTGCCATCCTATATTCAATCGACCTATGGGAAGAACAGGTCACATTATTACATCAAAATTACGGAGGACAAAATGAGGGCAAAAGCTATGCTCAAAAAGTCATTCGCTATGATGGCTGTTTTGACAATCGTTATCGTGTCAGCGCTGTCGGCTGATGATAACACAATCCGTTTTGCTGTTCTCTCAGACAGAACCGGCGGGCATGTACCGGGGATGCTGGCGCAAAATGTGGCCGAGATCGAGCGGCTCAAACCGGAATTCGTTATCACGGTCGGCGATATGATTGAGGGGTATGTCGATGACTCGGCGCAGATTGCCAAAGAATGGAATGAATGTGATTCGATTCTGGCCGGTCTGTCCATGCCGCTGTATCTTACGCCGGGTAATCACGATATCTGGTCTGATATGGGCGAAAAGATGTTTCGCCAATTCGTCGGGAAACCATACCGCTCGTTTGATTATCGCGGTTTGCATATCGTCATTCTCGATGCCGGGCGCTGGGAAGTTAGTAAAGATATGCCTCAAGAGCAGTTTGACTGGCTGGCTAACGATCTGGAAAAAAATCAAAATGCTCGACAAACATTTGTCTTTCTGCATAAACCATTCTGGTATATGACCATCGCCCGGGGTAAAGAGGATAAACTGCATGACCTGTTTGTCAAATATGGCGTCGATGCGGTTATGAGCGGACATTATCATCGATATTTTTCCGGGGAATATGACGGTATAAAATATACATCGTTTGGCGGTTCGGCGAATCAGGTGGAAGCGGACCCGACCGGTTTAAAACAGCATTTCGGATGGGTGACGGTTAATGAGGAAGGAATTTTTATCACCCCGATAAAACTCGGTTCGATTCTGCCTTGGGATCAGGTTACGGCGGAGGAACGTCTGATTTTTAATCCGGCGCGGATGTATTCACTTAGTTTCGAGCAGCCGGCCAAAGTTTCGACCGATTTGACAATATCCGATTCCAAGGTCGGTCTGAAAATAAATAATAAATACAGTGCTTTTCCGATTGCGGACACTCTTCGCTGGACAATCCCCGAAGGCTGGTCGGTGGAACCGGAAATACAGGCTGTCAATATTCCGGCCGGTGGCAATTTAGTTTTATATTTTAATGTTAGCGGCAAAAATAAAATATATCCGGCGCCGACTGCGGCGCTTGATATAAATTATGCCGAGAATAAAAAAGTGACCGCCGTAAAGGATCTCGGAATAGCTCGTCAGGCGGTTTGTACTTCGGCCAAAAAAGTCAAAATCGACGGTAAAATCAAAGAGGCATGCTGGAGCGCACCGGTTTCGACCTTTTTCTCGCCCGAGGGCGATATTGCGAAAACCGAGGCGACCAAATTTTATTTCGCTTATGATAAAAACAATCTGTATCTGGCGGCGTACTGCACCGAATCAAAGATGGATTCACTCGTGGCCAACGCGACCGAACATGATGCGGCGATTTACGGTGAAGATTGTGTCGGCTATTTTATCGAACCTGATTTTGGAAGCGATACGATATACCAGATATATTTCAGCCCGAACGGCATTGCCTTTGATCAGAAAATCTGGCAAGGTGAGGATGGGTACGCCGAGTCGGATCGCGACTGGAACGGAAAATATACAACCAAAGCTATCAAGGGTGACAATTTCTGGTCAATCGAAGTGCAAATCCCGCTGAAACTTTTCGGGATGGAAGGCAAGATGTCTGAGGGCGACAAAATGCGGCTCAATTTCCGCCGCAAGCAACGCCGTCTGAACGATGCTGCCAACTGGCAGACGCCGATCGACTACTATGCCGACACGTACGGCTATTTGATGTTTGAATAGGCTTATAAAGGCGGAGGCGGCGATATTTTCGCCGCCTTTTTTATATTTGAACGCCAATTATTCCTTATTCGTTTTATATATAGACGAGGGAGGATTTATGCGCTTAATAATTTCATCTGTTTTAATGATCATTATACTGGTCTGCGGCTCTGAAACTACATTGCCTGCAAATTCGGAATAAATTTTGGCATAGCTGCCTTTTTATATTAACTTATTTAATATTAATAAAAGACTTGATATTTCCCGCCGGGTACTCATATTGACATTATACTATGAAAGAAAAATATTATACATCTGAGACGATAGATTCCAAATCAAAAGAGTTTCTCGCCGAGATCGAATATCTGCGCCAACGGCATGAGTACGAATTAAGACCGAATGAATGCGCGCTTTTGATTATCGATATGCAGGATTATTTCATCGATGAAAAATCGCACGCTTATGTCCCCTCTGCCGAAGCGATCGTTCCGCGAATTAAAAAATTGCAGGATGTTTTTCTGGAACATAATCGAATAGTCGTCCAGACAAAACATATCAATCGTCACGAAGATGCCGGTATGATGAATCAATGGTGGAGCGAACTTGTCACCCAAGAGAATCCGCTATCAAATATAGATGAACGGCTGGCGGATAACAGCACCATACCATTGAGGAAACCTCAGTATGATGCCTTTCTTAATACTAACCTTGAGCTGACGTTAAAAGAATATGGTATAACACAGGTCGTTATATGCGGCCTGATGACTCATCTTTGCTGCGAGAGCAGCGCTCGTTCCGCTTTTATGCGCGGCTTCGAAGTACTTTTTACGATTGACGGGACTGCAACTTATCGGGAAGATTTCCACCGTGCGGCGATTTTAAATCTTGCTCATGGTTTCGCTCACCCGGTTTTGACCGGCGAGATTATTAAGGGGCTGGAAAATCGGTAATGAAAACGGATATGGCCGTTATTGGCGGCGGTCCGGCCGGTATCGCCGTTTCTATTCAATTAAAACGATACGGTTTCGATCCGCTTCTCTTTGAGGCCGGCCAATTGGGCGGCCTATTGCGCAACGCCAACTTAGTCGAAAACTATCCCGGTTTTCCGGGCGGTATCGGCGGCGCGGAACTGGTCGGACGACTGATAAGTCAGCTGAATTTATTTGAAATCAATCTTAAAAACGAAAATGTTCTGTCACTCGATTATAATTATGAGAAGAAAAGGTTTATAATCAAAACGGACAGATCAGATTATAACGTTTCAATTGCCGTGATAGCTTCAGGTACGATTCCGGTTAAGCCTGAATTTATAGAAATTTTGCCGGATTCAATTAAGAGTCCTGTTTATTATGAAGTTTTTCCACTGCTTAATCTTTCCGACAAGGCAATTATAATAATCGGTGGCGGGGATGCCGCCTTTGATTATGCCCTTTCCTTATCCAGGAAAAATAAGGTTACGATTTTAAACCGATCGGATAAAATTTCCGCCCTGCCGCTTCTTCAAAAGCGGGTTGACTCGATTAAAAATATAGATTATTTTGACCGTTCGATTCCGGTGAGAATTGAAGAGATTGAAGATAACAAAATGTTGGTTGAGTATAAACGTTCGGATAAAAGGCATAAGATTGTCGCAGATTATATAGTCGCGGCAATCGGACGAAGACCTCAGACTAATTTTTATTCCGAGAATATAATTAATAACAAAGTCAAATTAATCAATAGTGGCTGTTTGTACGAAATCGGCGATGTTAAAAACGGCCGGTATCGGCAACTATCGATTGCGGTCGGTGACGGGGTCAAAGCGGCCATGCAGATTTTTCATAATACAGAGGGGCGGGGATAATGAAAATAATCGAGCGGATAGGCCGCGAGGATATATCGTATGTTTATCTGGCTGAAACAGATAGCGGTCGGCCGATTGAATTTGTCGAGGCCATACAACCTCCTCTTCCGCGCAATAAAAAATGGGTGTTGATTGTTTCGACCCTTTACGGTTGTCCGATAAACTGCCCAATTTGTGATGCCGGTGGATTATATCAGGGCGCACTTAGCAAAGACGATATTTTCGCTCAGCTTGATTATATGATAGATTCGCGATTTCCAAACCGTAAAATCAAGACCGAAAAGTTTAAGGTTCAGTTTGCGCGGATGGGCGATCCTGCATTTAACAGCCATTTAATAGATGTTCTGGAAGAACTGCCTTTGCGATATGAATCACATGGTCTGATTGTCTGCCTGTCAACAGTGGCTCCAATAAAAACCGACAACTTTTTTGAAAGACTGCTGGAGGTTAAACATCGTCGATATCATTCCGGTCGCTTTCAGATGCAGTTTTCAATTCATTCGACCGACAGGCAAAAGCGTGATTTTATGATTCCTACAGGTAAATGGGGATTCGATAAAATCGCCCATTATGGTCAACGTTTTTATCGTGCAGGTGATCGAAAAATAGGATTGAATTTTGCTTTGGCGGAGAATATTCCTGTGGAGCCGGAAATTATTGCCCGATATTTCGACCCGGAAATCTTTTTGATTAAACTGACGCCTCTGAATCCGACTGAAAGTTCGCTTCAAAACAGTTTAAGAAACAGACTTATAAATCAATACAGCCCGGATATTATCTCGCTGGTCGACAAATTCAAATCGTATAATTTTGAAACCTTAATCTCGATTGGCGAGCTTGAGGAAAACAATATCGGGTCCAACTGTGGTCAATATGTCAGATGTTACCGGGGTTCTCAAACAGCTGTTACACAGACTTAGCCCGATAATTTCAACAGGTTCGGCCGTTATTATAAAGATATCTTTATCTGGATTATAAAAAAATATCGCAACTGTCACTTGCTATTTATCGTATTCTTATCATATTGGCAAGACTATTTTTGAAATAAAAAATTAACGGAATACAAGGTTAATTCAAAAAACGGGAGAAAAACAGATGCCCACAACACGAACCAGTAAGACTATCACCCTCATTACCGCTCTGCTGCTGCTACTTTGGTCGGTGCCGATTTTGGCGCAGGTCGATGAAGCACCCACACGAGATCAGATCGAAGACCAGTACAAATGGGATTTGACCGATTTCTCGGCGTCCGATGAAACCTGGGAAGAAGACTATAACAAACTTCTGGAAACGATTCCGTCGGTCAGTCAATACCAGGGAAAACTGGGCGAATCGGCCGAGACATTATTTAAATGTCTCAATTTAGTCGAGTCGATCGGTAATACCGCTCATCGTCTCTATGTCTACGCCAATCTTAAAAGGGACGAAGATAATCGGATCAGCGCATATCAGGAGATGTCAACCAGGGCACGTATGGCTTATTCTCAGTTCGGTCAGAAGACCGCCTATATTGAACCGGAAATTTTACAGATCCCGCGGGAAAAAGTAGAAGCAATGGTTGCCGAAAATAAAGACCTGGCCATTTATAAGCATTATCTTTCCGATATGTTTCGTCGCCAGGAGCATGTTCTTTCCGAAAAAGAGGAAAGAATTATGGCTCTTGTCTCCCCGGTCGCGGCCGGACCGAATAATATTTTCACGATGATGGATGATGCCGATATAAAATATGGCAACGTTGTTGATGAAGACGGCAACGAAATCGAACTGACACGCGGACGGTATAGCAAGCTGCTGGAATCAAAAAATCGCGATGTTCGTCGGAGAGCCAGCAATACTTATAATGAAGCCTACGTTCCTTATGTGAATACACTCGGTGCCACGCTGGCCAGTTCGGTCGCCAAGGACTGGTTTTATGCCCAGGCTCGAGGCTATAATACATGTCTGGATATGTCTCTGGATGCCAACAATATTCCGACCTCGGTTTTTCATAATATTATCCGGGCGGCCAATAATAATCTGGCTCCGCTTCAAAAATATGCCTCAATTCGTAAACGAGCACTCGGTGTCGATACTCTATTCGGGTTTGATATGTCGGTCCCATTGGTCGAAAATATCAATACTGAATTCGAATATGAAGAAACCAAAGATCTTGTTCTTAAATCCCTAAAACCGCTCGGTAAGGAATATCTGAAAAATGTCGAAATGGCCTATAATTCACGCTGGATAGATGTTTACGAAACCCAGGGCAAGGGTTCCGGCGGTTATAGCTGGGGCACCTACACGGTCCACCCGATTATTCTTTTGAACTGGGCCAACTCGCTTGACAATGTCTTTACGCTGTCACACGAGATGGGTCACTGCATGCACGGCTATTATACGAATAAAAACGAACCGTCGATCTACGCCGGTCATTCATTGTTCGCCGCCGAGGTCGCCTCGACCTGTAATGAAGCGCTGACGATTAATTACATGCTGAAAAATGCCAAAGACAAAAACGAGAAGCTTTATATTCTCGATCATTATATCAACATGTTTATTGGTACCTTTTTCGTCCAATTGTTCTTCTCCGAATTCGAGGCGAAAATCCATGAAACAGTCGAAAACGGCGGTGCGTTATCCTCGGATAATATGCGGGCGATGTATCGTGAGGTATATCAGAAATATTACGGCCCCGATTACTTCATTCCCGAGGGTCGTGATATGGGTTGTCTGAGAATCGGTCATTTTTATCGCCAATATTATGTTTATCAATACGCCACCTCATTTGCGGCATCGCAGATGCTTTCAAAAATGATTCTTGACGGCAAAAAAGGCGCCAAGGAAGCCTATATGAAATTTATTGAAACCGGTACCTCCGATTATCCGATTGAAATCCTGAAAAAGGCCGGAATTGATTTCACCACCACCGAGCCATTTGATTATACATTGAAAATATTCTCGGAACTGGTTGACCAATACGAAGAACTTCTGTTTTCAGAAGGTTAAAATTATCTTAAACATAAAAAGCCGGATTCATAACCGAATCCGGCTTTTTTTACGGCCCTATTGATATAACTATCGGAAGGGATAGCAGGATGAGATATTTAACGACAGCGGTGATTATATTAATCTGTTTTTTTGCTACTCAGAGTCTATCGGGGCAGTCATTTGAAAAAATTGATTCCCTGGCAAATGTCCTTATCACGAAATACAACCTGCCCGGAATCGGGATTGTCGGAGTCGAAAAGGATAAGGTGATTTATATAAAAGGTTTCGGCAAAGCCAATCAGGAGAGTGACTTTTCGGATAGCACGAGAATATATATCGCCTCCAACACCAAAGCCTTTGTCGCTTTGGCAATTGCCCGGCTGGCCAATAAGAGACTTCTAAATTACTCCGACCCGATTTCCCGTTTTATAGACATAAATTATTTCCCCCCGCAGATAGATGCGAGCAAAATAACAATCAGGCAGCTATTGACTCATACGCACGGCCTATCGAACGATCCGCTTGTCTTTCGCACAGCATATTCAGGCGAATATCCGCAAAATCTTCAAAAACTTCTAAAATTCTGCGAACAAAGGGGTGACACACTTTCTCACGATTTCCATTACAGCAATCTTGGCTATTTGCTGGCGGGGATCATTATTGAGAATATCTGTGGTCAAAATTGGGGTGATTATTTGTATCAGAATATATTTAAGCCGCTCAGGCTTAATAGTACCACTACCTATATGAATTTTCCTCCCGAACTGGAAGCGAAACCGTACGGTTATGACTCCTACCTGCCAATCTCCTCGAAAAAAACCGAAAACTGCCTGCATGCAGCCGGAGGGATTTATTCGACTCTTGATGATATCGGAAGATGGCTTACACTGTTCACGGATAGGGAGCAAAACCTTGTCGACCATTCAATAATGGACGATTACCTGTCGGAGGGAGCAATTGCCGGTCAGAGTATGGGACCATTTAAGATGGACAGATATAACAACGGCTGGATAAAGGGCTCCCTTATGGGTGGGGAGCTGTTTTTTCATTTCGGCAGTTTTAAGGGATATGAATCGATGATATCGTATCGTCCGTCGATCAATAAGGGAGTCTTCGTTTTTATCAATGAAAGATATGGCGGTCAGCGAATTGCTGCGATGTTAAACAGCTATTTTTATATGATAGCCGAGGGCGATCCGGAGGCGGATGACAAAATCGGTATGTTTTTCAAATTTATCGATCCCCTTTATCAGAAAGAGAGTGAAAAAAATCGGCCATATTTCACATTTGATCGATCCTCCGATTTGACCGGAACATATTATAGTGAGGCATACGGTCAGCTTATTGTCGACAAAAATGCCGAGGGGTATATTTTCAGATTGGGCAAGCTGCAAAGTAAGGCTTTTGTCGGCGAAAATGAAAATTCGCTGATAATAGAGTGGACTCCCGGGATAACCGAGAAGTTTGAAATTATCCAAGATGAAGAAACTGTATCGCTCAAATATGGTGAATACGGGACATTTGTTCGGATGTAAATATTTATCAGATTGGCTATTCGCTCCTGTTCAGATATTCAATCGGACCGAAGGAGAAAAACAGGCTCCATGCCTGCACGGAGCGCAAAAAAGGACATCTTGTCCCCCGCCTGTTTTTTTCAGCTTTATCTGGACAAATATAGTTCAATATATTATATAATCGCGCAAAGTTGACAAAAACCTATAACCGGGAGTATTAATGAGACTCTTGATTGCAATTCTGTCGCTGATGATGATGGCCGGTATGGTCGCCTGCGGGAATCAGGAGAAGACAGAAAAAACGGAAAAAGAAGGCGCAATGACCGAAAAAAGTGCCGCCGAGGAGACAGCTATGGATCAGGATACTATCACGACCGAATCCGGCCTGAAGTATATTGTTATCAAAGAAGGTGAAGGCGCAACACCACAGAAGGGTCAAACCGTTGTCGCTCACTATACCGGTAAACTTACCGATGGTAAAAAATTTGACAGCTCGGTCGACCGGGGCCAGCCGTTCCGTTTCAAAATCGGCCAGGGCCAGGTTATCAAGGGCTGGGATGAAGGCTTCTCGACGATGAAGGTCGGCGAACAGCGCCAGTTGATTATCCCTCCGGAACTAGGTTACGGCGAGCGCGGATATCCGCCGGTTATTCCCCAGAATGCGACTTTGATCTTTGATGTCGAATTGCTTGGTATTGAATAACGAAGATAGCTAAAAAACCGGTTGACTTGCCGGTTTATATTTCTATTTTAGGCTTTGGTGTGGGGGTGTAGCTCAGGGGTAGAGCATCTGCCTTTTAAGCAGAGGGTCGAAGGTTCGAGACCTTCCACCCTCACCAAAAATTAATCATTCCTCGGCTTGCCTTTTTGACAAAAGAGGCAAAGCCAAAAATGCGCCATTAGCTCAGTTGGCAGAGCAGCTGACTCTTAATCAGCGGGTCCGGGGTTCGAATCCCTGATGGCGTATTTTTTTATTGTATAATTCATAATTAACGTGGCGCATGTACGGCAGTTTGTGGCTGAAGTAAGTCCTCCTGCTCCAGTCCTTTAATTAGCGGGCAGAAATCTTTCCCGCCCGTCGGGCCAGCAAGAATTCCTGACACCTCACAAAAGCGTTGTTCCACTTTTACTCTCCCCAATTCCTTATTGACGATTGCCGCAATAAAGATTATTTTAGTCCAAATATAGAATGTAAGTCAGATAGTGGTTGATTAAAACATCGGAGGTTAAACTTGAAGTCGTTCCTTATTATTATCGTCGTTATTATCATTGCCGTAATTATTGCCGGATTCTGCTGGTCAAGCATCATCAATCTGATGCTGCCAGCCGACAGTCGCCCGGCCGAAGTATCCTTTGCCGTCGAGTCGGTAACCCCGGAGCAATTTGAAAAAATCGCATCAGAACTCGAAACAACATTTCAGGATAGTTATGATTTTAAGCATATTAAAAATTTTCGCGATTCCGGAATATTTGTCTATGAGGGGCCGAAAACCTGCCTGCATTGTCATGATAAAATAGAAATCAGCGATTCAAAAAGTGGTCAGACCAGAGAAGTCGACCTGATGGACAATCTGACAAGTTCGGCTCATTATCGATTTTATACCGAAAAACATCCGAACGTTTACGGTTTCAACGGCAAGCTGGCCGATAATTTCAAAATGGGTAAAATAAATCGCCCCTGTCCCAAACCGGGTTCATTTGCTATGACCGCCTGGGCGGCCCCGGTAATTTTGAAAAACGGCGATACGCTCTCGGAGGGCTGCGGCCAGTGTCATATCGGTGGTCAGCCGATCGCACCGCTCGGTGAGATGATGCCGGGTTACTCTACTACTGATTACGAAAAAGAAATTATCGATTGTCTAATCTGCCATTCGGTCGGCTATGATATGAATCGCAAGCAGGTCATCGCGGATAAAGAGGGCCGCTGGCACTGGGATCAGGATCGCTCGATGTATGCCGCCATGTCGGTCACGACTCCGACCTCACAGAATTGTCTCCGTTGTCACCAGCACAATTTCGGCGGCGATATTTATATCGATAAGGACAACACCTCGTATTTTGAAAGTATGTTAAATAAGGGCACCGATCGGCCGCGAATAGCGCATCCGGGAAGTAAACGTGGAACGCCATTTTCGCCCGGCTGGGATGTTCATGCCTCCGCCGGTGTCGATTGTATCGAATGCCACACAACCGAGGGACATTATATCGCCAAGGGGACGCATACGACGACCATGATGGCCAATGATTTACCCGAAGTCGATGTTAGTTGCGAGAATTGTCATACGGCCGAACCGCACGAGGAAGATAAAGAGCTGTCCGATTTCTACAATAGCCATATCGAGAAAATCGCCTGTGTGACCTGTCATATTCCCAGTCTGCAGGAGGATAATGCCACGCTGCGCGATTTCGCCACTCCAGAATACGAGGAACATCCCGGAATCTATGTCTATACCGATATCGAAAAAGAAAATCAGCCGGGCAAAGGTATTAATTATGTCTGGTGGAACGGTGACGGAACATTTTTGGGCAATCCGATCGGCGATAACCCGAATGGTAAAAACCTCTATCGTTTCTATCAACCGACAAATATCTGGCCGGAATTTAAAGATTTCGATTATGAAAAATGGTATGAGGAGACGATGCGTCCGATAGCGCAGAAAGGCCGCCCGTCCAGGATTTATGCCATGAAACGCTTTAACGGCCGGCAGCATATTGATCTTCAGAATATGGGACCTTTCGGCGGGATGTACCTGCCGTATAACCTGCCCACATATTATACAACGGGTGATCCGGATAAATCGGCCTCAGCCGAGATGCAACACAGCATGATGAAAATGATGTACGGCTGGATGTTCAAGTACTATATGATGGATGAATTCATGGAATATATGGCGATAGATGGCTGGAATGGCGATGCTTATGAAGAAGCGAGCAGGAATGAAAAGGTCGAGCCGAGATGGATTCCGCAGGATGCTATGCTGGAGATTTCTCATGCCATCCGCCGCGAAGGTGCGCTGACCTGCGGTAACTGCCATTCTGCAAAATCTGTCATGAATTTTAAGGCGCTCGGTTATGATGACGAAGAGATTGAATTTCTTCAGGAAGAAAAACTGTAACCTGTTTGGAAAACAAAAATAATCGGTCACATGGAACAGTACTACCAGTATTTGATGATTGCCGCCTATATGATAATTCCGATCGGAGTATTATTATTGATAATCAATATTATCTACCGCAAAATAAAAGGCAAAAGTATGTTCACTTCGGGAACAACCTTTGTCGGAGAAAATATGATTTCAATCTGGGAAACGGAAAACAAAAAAGCGGCGGTCGAAGAGATTCAGTATCAGCGCGAAGAAAAACGGGATGAGGCCGAGCCGGGCGAACCACCCGAAGCCGGCGACAAAAAATCAAAATAAGAATAAACAGGGGCGACTTACTTTGAAATCGCTTCAAAAGGCATCGCCATCGGCGATTCAGGTAGAATCTTATCCATCTCCTCAAACAGAGAATTTAGGTTTTTGAAAAACCGTTCCCTCTGTTCAAGACTGATTTGTTCGGCAAGACTCTGATAGTACTCCATACCGTTCATCAGATTGCGCTTAAATTCCAGGAAGTATTTGGCTGTTTTATCCAACAAACCTTCCGATCTCTTCTGGAGTTCTCCCCTGAAGTAATCAATATAAAGCGATAGTTCCCGTATGAACATGTGCGGACGGTCGGGATCAGTCAGGAGAGACAGTCGTCCGTAGATATGGCTAATCATCTCTTCCAGTGAGGCAACTTTGGTAAAGTTTACGATATTGGGGCCGCAGCAAACGGCCGGGCGCGCATCTTTATCCAGACCATTTTTTAATGTTACACATCCGGCGAGGTCCTGGCAAATGCAGGACTTGGCGAGAACAGCGTTTTTTTTCGTACCAAGTTTTTGTGATGAAATATCAGACTCCGCGAATTGCTCCAGTTTTAGCCTCTGATAAGTTCGCGAAGCGCTGCAGATGGGAACCTTGGTAAATTCGGTGTCGGAAACCGCGTATCCTTTCGGACAGGGACTGCCCGGTTTATTTGCAATTATCCGTTGACGACGAGTTTCCTCGCTGGCTGAGTTGCGCAGACTCCAGAAAGGAACTCCAAGCGGTGACCGGTCGCTTAAGTATACATCGCAATTCCCTGCCGCTGACAGCTTATCCAGATGAACATCGTCGACATTGGTAACTTCCGGTACCAACAGAAAGGGCGTTCCCCAGCCTGTACCATCGACTCCGTAGTGCTCCAGGAGAAACCTGTTTTCATAGGCTGTACCTATTCCGCCCTGCACGGTAATGCGTACTTCGTGAGGTGACCGAACCGGGGCATATTTCATACCGGCCAGTGCTCTGCTGTATAGTTCGTGAAGATGATCGACCAATTCCGTTTTCTTGCGCCCAAACTCCTCCAGAATAGGTCCCATCAAGTGGCCGTCGGTAGCAAAGGCATGGCCGCCACAATTAAGTCCGGACTCGATTCTGTATTCTGAAATCCACAACCCTCTTTTTGCCAGAAACTTACCCTGAATCATTGCTGAACGGAAGTCGCTCACCTTCAGAACGATTCTCTTATGGAGAAGGCCCATCTCATCCGGGAAGAAATCCTTAAATTTTGCAAGGTAACCAAAAAGGCGTCGATTAATCCCTGCAGAAAAAATGATGGAAGAGCTCAATTTGCTCCCGGCGTACCCTCGCAGCGCAGACATGGCATCGGCAGACTCCTGCGGGAGCTTGATTCCATCGTGGTAGAGATCGCGATCCAATTTGGTCATAATATTCACATCGATACTGCCCGGTACAGCCCGGCCCCTCAGGACATCCTGCCGTCTGGCCTTTTCTTCCGGATCCGGTATCGCACGCATTTTGGAATAGGATTCCTTAAGTGGCGAATCAGGAAGCATCTCAAAGTAGCGTGTAATATCGCTTCCCGGCCCGAACGACGAGGACTGCAGTTCTCTGACCTGATCGTGAATCAGTTCATCCAGGAGATCCAGATAAGCGCGGATACGGTTGGCGCGGGCATCTTGGTCGCCATGGCGTATTTCCCTGTATTTCAGGCCAAGCCTTTGGCAGTGGAATTTTCTCATCTGTTCTATGAGAACATCGTCGACGAGTGATATCACCGACGAAATACCGTATTTTGCCACCCTCAAGGGGGTGTCAATACTGAATCCGGTGCCCATAACCGGTATATGAAAAAGATGTGGGCTCGCTTGCACTGAAAAATCCATGCGCCATTATAACCCGTAAGTATTGCAATGTCAATCAATTGTTACATTTTACCGGGTCACCTCCGCTTCTGCCGGATGTGACCCGAGAATTTTTTATAACGATTGGCTATTATAATTCCTCGACTTTAATCGATTCCAGAAATGTACTAAGCTGAACGAAGACCAGGTTTATTTCGGATATATTAAAACTGTCACGGTTGGGATCGCTGAAAATAAGATTATTATCAAAAAATCCCTTTAAACCGGATGATCCGAATTCCAAAACCATCGTATGCCTTGAATTTAAAGTAAAGGTGTCACCCTTTCGCGATTGCGAGATAATATCTTCTCCTGACATGATTTTTCCGATAGTCGTCGTATAGTGTGATTTTGGATATTTGAAGAAATAACCATTGTCATACGACGAGACGGCCGCCAATCTGACACTGCCTGATTTGGGAAAGACCTTTATTGGCAGAAACTCGATCGTGATTCTACCCAATTTAATTTCATTATCCAGCCTAAACGATATTTTTAAATCATTATTATCGGCCGAGGTTATACTTAGATTCCCCGCCTCGGGATTAAACTGATATTTGGACTTTCTTTTCTGAAGATGAT
>CAZJLX010000017.1:0-14102 GCA_964546545.1 uncultured Ignavibacteriaceae bacterium
GTAATATTTTAAGGCGATGGGATCGGTAATTAGCTACGGCCAGATCAATATCAAGATCATTATCCAGGTCAGCCGCGAAAATTGCGGTCGGTTCGTTGCCGATTTCGTACTTATTGGTTCTGGTGAAAACGCCGCTGCCATTATTTTTAAAGACTGACATTGAGTTGGAATTGCTATTAACGACAACAAAATCAATATCGGTATCACCGTCGATATCGGCCACAGCGGCCGAGGTCGGAGTATATGGGGTATTATAGTTGACCGGATAGGTGAAGCGTGACCAGCGAGTAAGTCCGGCAGCAAAATTGGATGTATCCGACCAGTTGCCGGCCTCATCTTTGGTCATTATCAGGAATGTATAACTGGTATCATAAACAAGATCAATGACCGTAAAAGTATCCGGTATATCGGCCTCTTTGGGGGCTGGGACAGACAGGGCAGTGTCGATAAATCCGGATCCCGAACCGGTAATTTCATACAGAATTAAATATTCACTGTAGGCTCGGTCGGTGGTATCGCCCGGAGTGGTCCAGGTCAGCGTGATTGAACTTCGGGTTGAATCGATCACTGATAGATCGGCGATCTCTTCCATATCTTTTGTCGTTGCCGAGTCAAGATTCGATAATATTGACCAGTTATTATGACTATCGCGAACTTTCATGGCGAAATAATATTCGGTGTTGTCCATCAGGCCCACCACTTCAAACGAATCGGCACTGCCGGCGATTCTGGGAAAGCTTTCGCCGACAACCGTATCGGCACTATTCCAGTTGGCCTCTGTTATCTCAAATGTTGCGTATCGTATATCGTATTTGGCTGCGATCCCGTTCGTGGTATCGTCGCCGGTCGCCGTCCAGGTCAACGTGACGGAACTGGTCGAGGAGTCGATTACCTCCAGGTCGGTGACTGCCGAGGGGGCAATGGAATCAAGAACCGTTATACCATCGGCAATATTGGAAACTTCCGACTGGTTGGGAATTTCATCTTTCGCCACAATGCCAAAATAATATCTGGTATTGGCGCTCAAACCATTGACTGTGAAACTTTCGGTACTTCCTGCGCTATGAGGTGTCGGTTCGCCCAAAATTTCAATAGCCGAGAGCCAGCTTGATACCTGAAAAGATGTGACGCCGTATCGTATATCATAAGCGGTTGCGGTTCCCGACGTACCATCATCACCGGGCGCGGTCCAGGTAAGAGTAATCGAGCTATCGGTCTCATTGCTGGCGGCAAGATCATTAATTGTAGCCGGCGCGGTACCATCGGCGGGGCCGGTTGAGTCATCACTACATGATAAAACAATAAAAGTTAAAGCTATCATTGAGATTGCAAGCTTTTTCAACACACCAATCCTCCTTAATATATGCTCATATAAGCCTGATTATTCAATTTGCCACTCAAGATAAAAATGTAGCCCCCGCCTGTCAAGCGAAATAAAGGTAGAAGCAATCATTATACATGTATCAATTTTATTGTCTTTAATGGACTTACAGCTATTGAAAATATCTTCCGATCGAAACAGCATAATAAATGAAATCTTATAAAATTTACGTTTCCAACTTAGCTGAATCATCACTCATTAAAATAGACGAATATCTATTTCAGCCTGTTTAATTGATATATTGCCATGGATTTATACGTATTAATTTGAGGTGGTGATGTTAAAAACCGGATGGCCGGTTTTGTCCCTCATATTAATTTCGGCAATTGTCGCCCCGGGATATTTTCGGCTATTTGCGCCGCCAATATCAATCTCATCGACGCCCTGCGCTACGATTGGCCGGGAGTCTGCCCAACCTTTATCTCAAATTTTCACAGTCTATTTAATCGCTGAAATCCAAGGATCGGTTTCCATGGGAGCCGGTTTTTTGATAGTTTCCTTCACCACTGGTCCCAGAAGTTTGTCAATCGAAGATATGGAATCCGGCCTCTCGGTCATTTTCAACGTATCAAAGATTGTCCCGGCCAACTCCAGGCCATTATGTGTCGGCAAAATATTTTTAAATCTTAGTTCTTTGAGCCAGGCTATAAGTGTTTTGCATGATGGATGAAACAAAGTACATTTTTTTATGTCCAAAATATAGCCTTGCAGTTTTTTAATCTTTACCGCGTCGAGTTCGCTTAGACTAATGTCGCCGCCGGGAAACAATATCGTTTTAAGTTTTTTCTTTGATAAATTAATTCCGATACTGTACATGTTGCATATTTCATGATTAATATCGCGATTATATAATATCAAACGAAAAAGGCCGGTCGAAAACTCCCATAATTCTATCACCTGTTCGCGATCATCCCGGTATCGATTCAGCGCCTCATAAGAAATTCGTATTCGACCGGCCGGTCTTAAAACTCGATATAACTCGACTAAAGTCTCTTTTGGATTTGTTGTTTGTTCAATCGATGAGGCGGCAGTAATACCGTCGAAGCTGTTATCTTCAAAAGGCAGTTTTTTGCCCGGTCGGACCAAGACAAACTCGGTATTTTGAATACCATGTCGTTTGGCATTGTCGCGGCATTCTTTTATCCGTCGCTTCGAGCCATCAACACCGATCACCTTATTTACCATTGGCGCCAGAAGCAGTGATGGCCAGCCATCGCCCGGCCCGAAATCAAGAATCTTTCCGCAGCCTGTCGAATAGTAGAAATCCAAAATAGCCCCGCGATCGCACCAGTGCGACCGTTTATGCGTATTAAAAATCTGATAAATTATCGGCAGGCTGCGATCGGATTGAGAGTCCATATCATCATACATAAACTCCTCTGAGTTGCAAACCCGAGGCTGAAACTCAGTATCCAGCCAGTCAAAAATATTCTGCACCATATTTAAAGTCTATTTATTATTTTTATTTTTTCTCATGGCAATCGTTATTTTTTTCCATCGGGCTTTGGTATCGAGTCTTGCCCGCCGGTTTTTATTAACGGCCAGTATTTTTTGTTCCCGAAGAAGCTTTAAGTAACTTCTGAGTCGTTTGCTTTCGAGAAGACCTTCATCGATCGCCTGTTTGACGGCGCAGCCCGGTTCGTTAGTATGACCGCAGTTGCGGAAACGACAGTTCATGGCCAGTTTTTCGATATCCTCAAATACGTTTGAGACGCCCTCATTCTCGGTCCACATCTGAATTTCGCGCAAGCCGGGTGTATCAATAACTATCCCACCCTGAGGCAGAACCAGCAATTCTCTCCAGGTGGTCGTATGACGACCGCGATTGTCATACTCACGGACAGCATTCACTTTCAAACGGTCTTCACCCAACATGCGGTTGATCAAAGATGACTTACCGACTCCCGACGAACCGAGAAAAACGACGGTCTGATTATCGTTCAGATATTCCTCAAACGACTCCATCCCACTGTTTTGTTCGGCGCTGACAACATGAACCGGGACACCGAAAGCGACCGATTCGATTTCCTCCAAAACAGTGTCGATATCTTCGCATAGGTCGGCTTTGTTCAGAATCACAACCGGCTTTACGCCACTGTCCCAGGCCACAGTCAGATATCGCTCGATACGGCGCAAATTATAGTCATTATCCAGACCGTTAACCAGAAAGGCGACGTCAATATTGGCCGCCAGTATCTGTTCTTCGGTTCGGCCCGGGCCGTACTGCGGCCCCCCGGCCAGAACCGCCTTACGCGAGAAATGACTTTTCCGGGTCATTACGGCATGGATAGTGGCCTTGTGCTCATTGACCCGGGGACTGATTACCACCCAATCTCCGACCGTCGGCAGATCAGATTTATTCTCTGCAAGATTACGTAATCGCCCCGATATTTCAGCTGTCAGCTCGCCGGCCTCACACAGGACATGAGAGACGTTTTTTTGCTGCCAGTTTACTCTCGCCGGGATATAATTATCGTTTTTATGATTTTCAAAATTATGCTGAAAAAACTGATTCCAGCCAAGATTTTCCAAATTCATTTTTATAAGCTCCGAATTAGTGTACTAATTAATTACAGGGCAACAGGCTGCCGTTTACTTTTTAAATATATATTGCGCCCCGGATATAATATCAGGAGATATCTTTATGGAAAAGACAAATTGGATTTCGCGCTCGAAATAGCCTGTTATCAGGCCGAAACGAGGCGCAATATCATAATTTCATTTATGTATTCAACCGACATAAATTACGCCTCCTTTAAAAATGTATTAGTCAACAATCTTTCATGTGACAGGAAATTTAATTAAAGATATAAATTTGTCAACAAAAAAAGCCCGCAATATATAAATTGCAGGCTTTTAATAGTCGTGAATAATTCAGTTTAGGGACATGTCGGATCCGGACCGTTACGATAGAGAAAACTAATTAAATATGTGATATCGAAAATATTTATCGCCCCGTCATTATTGACATCGGCCGATTCCGGCGGATCCGGCGCCGGGCCGCTTCGGTACAGATGTGTAATCAAAAATGTGGCATCAAAAATGTTAACCAGAGCATCTCCATTTGCGTCGCCGCATACAAAATCGAGACACTGATAGGCGAGGATTTTGACATCATCGATATTCCAGCCGCAATAACTTTCGGCGCCATCGGTCGTACCCATTGTCCAGCATAAGTATACAACAGGTTGGTTGTCGGCATATAATGATATATCCAGATCAATTTCATGCCAAGTGTTATCGGCGATGGTCGCTTCGTTTTGCCAGATATTCGTCCAGTCTGTCCCGTTATTACTGATTCTGATATAGGCATGATCATGAGCGGGGCCTTCCACACCGAGCCACCGGGCGTATTTAAGATGAACATTTTGTTTGCCGGAGCAATTAATGATCGGGCTGATCAGATTCATCTCAGATAAACCATACTCATAATTACCGTTGAGATTGTAACCATAAACTTTTGGTCCGTTGTATCCAATGACCGGATCGGGCGTAGGATATTGCTGGTCGTTGCCGCCCTGGCCCGTGGGAATCCCGCGCGCCCATAATCCGCCGGTGGTTGTCCAGCCGTTGTCATTTCCAAAATTATCTGCAAAAACTGTATCGATTTCTTTTATGACTATGGCGTGATTCGGTGTCTCCGGTTCAGGATCATAAAACCTGCCATATGTTTCTTCTTCGGCGCTGACATAATATTCCAATTCATCGCCGCAGGTCAGTGCGGGCAAAGTTGCCTGATAAAGACCGGATGCCTTGGTGGTCATTGCTACGACCTGCATCTCATCTCCGTTAACGGAGTAGTGTAGCTGACCGCTCCCCGACAGCGGGATACCACTTCCGATACCGCTGACCATGACATCGAAGCTGGTTGTCTGTTCGGCCGTGACCATTTCCGGAACGCCGGTCGGATAATCAAAAACAATTCCCTTAACATTTTTAATGGCGATCGAGGGATCGCCGAAAAGATTTAGCTGATAATAGCACCAGCGCATACAGCCGTCTCCAATTCGGTACAGGTTGTCCTCTTTGGAATCCTGATTGGCGCGGCCGAGCTGAGGTTTGGCCTCCTCTGGATTATATATGGCATCAAAAAATTCACGATCGAACCGCTGCGAGGGTCCGTCCGTATCATAATCGCCCCAGCCGTATCGGGAATTCATAACAACCGCAAAGGCACCTTTATCGGTATGAACGGTGACTTTTTCGGCCCAACCGTCAACGTCATCGAATTGTCCGCAATAACAACCTTGTGAATATATAAAGCAGTAATCGTAATTTGTAAATTGACTTATATCATTACTGGTCATTTTTAATGACCAGTTGGTATTGCAATGACCGTAATGATTGACAATATGCACGCCGCTGTTAATTCTGGTAATAATTTCTGCTTGTGGCCAGTCGTTACCCGGATAAGTAAGTTCATACAATAAGTCGAGATTGCATAAATCCGAGGGATGCCCGAAAGTTGTATATCCATGAGCATCGGATCGGTTTACGATTTCATCGAGTGAATATCCGCCGTACTCACCCAGTCCGCCGAAACCGAGTTGCTCACCAACAAGGACCGTATTATTCAGATATGGATCCTCGGTTGACAGATATTCGATTGTTTTTATGACGAAAGTGTAGGCTTCGCCAACCGAGCTGGCCGATGCCCGTCCGAGATATACTTCGGCCACCAGATCAACATCGCCGCCTCCTTCACCATCGGTTGGTTCCCCCCAGAGTTCGTCTCCGTCATAGTTATAGGTTCCGTCGAGGCAGGAAAAATAAATATCACCCGGCATATTCCAGTCTACGTAGTTATCATCACCTTCCCATGAAATTACATATAAATCGAGAGCAGGAATAATATCGTCATCGCCGCCTATGATAACATATTGAATACCATCATTGAGATAGCAGTTTTTAATATAGGCGCGAATGTCATCAGGTTCGATACTTCCGATTACATCGGTGGTTCTGATTTCGGTGATTACTCCGGTGGTATCATGATAATCTTTCAACATCTCGAAAAATGGCGCCAAAGTCGGTGTTGTAATTATCAGCAAATCGAAGTTTTTGGCACCTTGTTTCGGCATGGAACTATAGGTTGTCAATATATCAGGATTATCTATCTTAGATCTTATCTCTGCTTCATCTTCGGGCAGGCCGCGGTACAACGACGATTTGATATCGGTTTCTGTCGTGTTAATGATAACGGTCAAGGATGAATAGTAAAAAAGTTCACCGGAATCGGGAATATATTCCGCAGGTTGAAGTTTGAGCACAAGGTATCTGTATCCGCGAAAAGATTGAAGGCCTATATTTTGAAATCTTGTTGATGGAAAAGCAGTGCTGGATTGATATATTTGCTCGTCCGGAAGAGGAGGGATAAAGGTTCCGGGATTATCTGAAAGCCGGATTGGGGTTGTCACCGGTTCGATAAAATAATCCTTTCCAATCTGTATTTTTTCGCCCTGAATGATATCTATGTTTTCGACCTGACAATTGGGTGGAAGTAATATGTAGGCACCGTGAGCCGGCAAGGCTGGTTGGTTCGGCAAGCCGGAATTGGGAGATTCCGGGATAATAATCCGATCGTATATCACATCGCCGATTTTTGTTTTCTCCATTTGCGGCGGATCAAAGAGATATTGCACTTTAATCCGTTCTGCCAAAGACGGGACCGTTAATCCGACTAAAAATAACAGAGTTAAAAGGGCTGTCAGAATTCCCTTTTTCTGAGAAATCTTTCTTTGGCTTTTGGTCATCTTGTTTCCTCCACACACTAAAAAGGTTGTCGTTATTTATAACTGCATTTTCTTCTCAACAAAATCCGTAGGTCATAATAAAACCCATATATATCAGATAATTGTTGGTGGTGAAGAAAAAATAAAATCGGCGTATCATTCCATTAAAACCATAGACAATATAATATATTATATTGTTTTGTCCATAAAAAACATCGGTTTTTCCCATAAAAAAAGCCCGCAATTGATTTAATTGCGGGCCTTAATAACGAATATCGAGTTTCAATTACGGGCAGGTCGGATCGCTGCCATCTTTGTACAGGAATTCGATTAAATATGTCACGTCAAAGATATTAACGGTTCCGTCATTATTAACATCGCAGGCATCCGGATAAACAGGATCCTGTCCGTCGGAATACAAGTATTGAATCAGGAAGGTAACATCAAAGATGTTCACCTCGGTATCATTATTGGCATCGCCACAGGCAAAGACCGGCGTCACCAGCACGGTTAACGGCGCTTCATCGCTGCTGCCGACATTATCTTCTGCTCTGGCGGTGAAATTGATTGTACCGACTTCTGTCGGTGTACCCGAAAGCAGACCCTCGGATGATAATATCAGGCCGGTACCACTCAAATCACCGCTTAAATCGGACCAGCTAATGGTACCGGTTCCGCCAGTAGAAATGAGTTGTTCGGAATATACTTCTCCTTCAGGGCAATCGGGCATTGCGCCGGTCGTAATCGCCACTGCTTCATTAATGTCAAAGCCGAATGATTTCTCGCCACTGGCGCCGATAGCATCATCAACTTTAGCGATAAATGAGATACTGCCGTCAGAGGAAGGCGTTCCGCTTACTGTACCACTTGTCGATAACGTCAGACCGGTACCGCTCAAATCACCATTTTTATCCGCAAAAGTTAATGTCCCGGTACCACCGGATGCGGACAAAGTTTGGCTATAAGCCACTCCCACCGACCAGTCGGGAAGTGAAGCGGTTGTAACCGTAATCGGTTCATTGATGCCAAAAGTAAATACTTTTTCGGCCGAGCTTTTGGCTTCATCACTGACTTCAGCGGTGAAAGTAATATCGCCGCTCGATGTGGGTGTTCCGGATAATAGGCCACTGACCGAAAGAGAAAGGCCAGTTCCCACCAGATCACCGTTTTTGTCGCTCCAGGTCAGCTCTCCGGCACCACCGCTGGCGGTTAATTGATAGGCCATCGGATAATTGGCGGTCCAGTCGGGAACATCCGGATTATCGATAACGACCTGTGAGCCGCCTTCACAAGAATAGGCCGAAACACGGACATGGTCAATATTCCAGCCGCAATATTGCCAGGCGCCGTCGGTTGATCCCATTGTAAAACGGATATAGACAGTGGTTTCACCATCTGCAACAGATGAAATGTCATATTCCAATTCGGACCATGAATCATCGGTAATAGTGGCATCGTTAGCCCATATCTGCGTCCATGAAGTTCCATTATTGCTGACCCTGATATAGGCATGATCATATATCGGCTGCTCGACGCCCAGCCATCGCCAGAATTTCAATTTGGTTCCGCTCATGTCGCTGCAATCGAGGACCGGCGATGTCAGGTGTCGTTCCGGCATGCTGTTTTCATAGTCACCGTTTAAATTATATCCGAATACAGATGAACCGACCACACCGCTGGTTGGGTCAGGATTGCCATATTGCCCGCCGCCGCCGGTTGGGATACCGCGCGCCCAGCTTCCACCGGAAACCGTCCAGCCCAGATCACTTTCAAAATCATCCTCAAAAGTAATAATATGCGTTGTGGCAGTAATCGTCGTATAATGATTACCTGGCGCATATTCGGGATCGGTAACGGTGCCGAATCCATCGGTTTCAACCTGGATGTACCAGTCAATCGATGAGCCGCAGGCCGTCGCCGGCAGAGTGATATCATAAATATTGGTGGAGGTTTCCACTATCGTTCCCGGCACATAGGCGCCGCCGTCAATCGAATAATACATCTCAGCCGAACCCGGAATCGGATCGGTTACATTATTGGTTACATTAACGCTGAAAGTACTATCGGCATTGGGCTGCATCGTTTCGGGGCGTCCATCCGGGTAAGTAAACAGAACCGGAATAAGTTCCGGGCAGTCCATGTTATGGGCGCCGAAACCGGAACAGATATCGTTATAGTGAGGGGTGCCGTTATTAATATCACCATCGTCATCATCGAGGGTCAGATAGTCAATTGTAATCTGTGGTGTAATTTCGGTACCGCTATGAAGCAAAATGGCATTGATTGCGATAGCAGTAAGAATTTTCAAATAATTACCCGGTTCGGTAAGAATCAGCGCATTACGAGTATCCCAGACACAGCCGGATAATAACTGCGCGCAATCATGAATATCGCTGGTGCAGGGATATTGGTAATCGTTATCCGCCGTCCGTAAATATTCATCGCAGGGACCGTAAAAGCCAAGCCCTAATCGGGGGTCATCAACGTTCAGCATAGCAGTCACGTCGGCCATACCCTCACCGTACTGACCCTGCCCCGACCCGGCCATATTAACCAGGTGGTGTCCGTATTCATGGAATATAACCGACTGCCAGGCAGTATTGGGATGACCATCGCCGGAACTACAGAAATTGATTGACTCTTCACCCGGATCATACCAGGCATTTCCCGGGCAATAACCATCGGTGCGATTGGTATAGACCGGAAAATCAGTTTGAGTCGATACCGCCGGATATGTCGGGTTATAGGTCAGAGCCATATCGCGAACCCGGTTGGTTTGAAGATAGGCGTTTGTCTGCGCCCTCACCGATTCACTACTATTGGCTTCATTATGTAAAAAATAGACCGGTCCGGGGGGAAGAATGCGTTTCGTTAAAATTTCTTCCGGCCCGGTATAATTGTAGACGTGGAAATATTGACCCGCCAACTCCGAGGTAACATCGACCGAATCTCCGCCGCCGCTAAAAATTGTGAAGCCGCCTTTACTATTAGTATAAACCGAATTGGCGCCGACCGAAACTTTGGAATAGGGAAGTGGCTTCGAAAATTCAAAAGCGCAGATATCGGCCGCTAAGCCCTCGGTTGCCATTCCGGATACCGTTCCACTTACATCAAAAATAATAAGATTTTCTTCATATAGAATTTCGCCCGTCTCAGCGTCAGCGATAAACAGGTGTTTTTCGCTGTCGTCACCGAATCCCTTGAATTTTAAGGCTAATCTCGGTCGGACATCTCTGCTGTCATACCCGGCAAAAATCACCAGCTCGGGTTCACTGAATCGGACCAACTCAGGGAAATCGTATTGAGCTGTACTGCGCGCACGAGTCAACGCTCCGTTATTGATGGCGGTACTGGTCACGCTGAAATCACCGAGAAACCTAAGCGCCGAGCCGGCCCAGACAACCGGATTATCCGGCTGGTTTTTCACCAGCACTCTCAAATCGGCGCCGAAGACCGGGATGCCGTCACGTTCCTGAGTATAATAAACCAAAGTAAATTTGTAATCGCCGCTCTCCTGATCGTACATCACCGGCTGAGTATGCCGTTTATCGGAGAGAAGACTGTAAGGTTTCAAATCCTCTGCATTGGCACCGAAAATTTCGGCATTATTGATTCGTATCTGTTCGGCGGAAGCTTCCGGCGAACTGCCAAAAGCGAAGGGTCTACCATAAAGACGACTTGTACGACCTTCCGAGCTGTATGTTCGGATATCCGGAAAGTCGGCTTCAAGTTTGCCAAGAGCCGTTGCTGCCAATGCTCTGTCCTGAGTAATCGCATCTTTTTCCGGCTGATCGGCAAAGGCCATACCGATCAGGAAAAGCATCAATAGCAGGCCAATAACAAATGCTTTCATTTTTCCTCCAAATGGATTTATGTTTGAAAAATATTAATAATGTCAGACCCAAAGCGGTATTTGCGCATATTTCCAGCAGTAGTTATTTATCCTCAATCTAAATATACCCAATTGTACAAATCTGTCAACTAATAAAACAGGAGGGATTTACCCCGCAATATGAATGAAAAAATACATCTTGTATATATTTATATAGCATGGATCTATATCAAAAATATGTTTGAATATTAATTAATAAAAAAAGGCGGCCTTTATGGCCGCCTCTTTTAGCAAAATCAGGCTATATTCTTATTCACAATCCGGGGGAGGGCCATCTTTATACAGAGACGAAATAAGGTACGTCACATCAAATATATTGGTATCACCGTCGTGGTTGACATCGGCCGATTCCATAACGACTGGTTCCGGACCTCCCTTATAGAGCCAGGTTATTAAATATGTAATATCGAATATATTAACTTCCATATCGTTGTTGACATCGCCACAAATATAGGCCGGAGTTATTATGATATTGAAAAGTTTATTGTCATTACTACCGGCGATATCGACAACTTCCGCCGTGAAACTGATGTCAATATCAGATGCAGGCGTCCCCGAAAGTAACCCATCGGAATCAAGTGTTAATCCGGTTCCGTCCAAATCGCCGTATAAATCCACCCAGTTCAATGTCCCCGTTCCATCCTCGGCGTCTAACTGAATTGAATATGCTTCATCCTCGATGCCATCAGGCAAAGTCTCAGTACTGATAGACACGGCCGGATTAATCATAAATTCGAACAGGCTGTTATCCGAGCCGCCGCCCAAATCAGTAACCTCTGCGGTGAAACTAATCATTCCTTCCGACAGCGGTGTCCCTGCCAGATTACCTTCCGAATCAAGTATCAGGCCACTGCCCTCAAGATCACCGTACATATCGGTCCAGGTTTTGGTTCCTGTCCCTCCGCTCGCTTCGATTATTTCGGCATATGGCTGTCCGATGGTCCAGTCGGGCGGTGATATAGTCGTGATCACCAGATACTCATTGACAATTATCGCCAAAGGTTGTTCGTCAAAGGCACCACAATTATCGGCAGCGACGGCGGTTAGACTTATCGATCCGGCATTAAGAGGAGATCCCGAGAGAGAGCCGTCAACTGACAAGGCCAGGCCAGTGCCGGTCAGGCTGCCATATTTGTCGGTCCAGTTCAGCGTTCCGGTTCCACCTGTCGCTTCAAGAGTTTCAGAATAGGCCGCTCCCAGGGTTATTTCGGGCAATGACGTTGTCGTAATCGTAACAACATCATTGATAGAAAATGACAGCAGCATGTCTTTAGTATCACCGGCTTCATCAACCGCCCGGGCGGTGAAACTGATAGGCTCCGCCAATATTGGTGAACCGCTGAGCAGACCGGTCGAAGAGAGAGTCAATCCGGTACCAAATAGAGTTTCATCACGATCGCTCCAGTTTATACTTCCGGTACCGCCTGTAGCATTCAGCTGTTGGGAGTAGGTGACTCCTACCGTCCAGTCGGGAAGCGAGGTGGTTAAGATTTCAACGCTCGGATTTACATTTAGGCTGAGAGCCTTTTCAGCACTTCCCTTACTGCCTTCATCGTTAACCAATACGGTAAACGATATCAAACCGGTGTCGGTTGGTGTTCCTGATAATAGACCGACAGTCGACAGATTAAGGCCGCTTCCGACCAGGTCGCCGTTTTTATCCGACCAGGTATAAGTCCCAACGCCGCCAATAGCCGTTATCTGGAACGAAAACGCATTATCCACTGTCCAATCCGGCAGAGAATCGGTGCTTATCGATAGTAACTGAAAGACGGGTAGTAAAAAGGCCTTTTCATCAGCCGAGCCGAGGGAGTCCGATATTTCGGCTGTGAAACTGATCGTGTCACCCGAGTTGGGTGTTCCTGATAGTAAACCTGCGGAAGACAATGTCAATCCAGTACCGCTCAAATCGCCGTTTTTATCAATCCAGCTAATCGGACCGGTCCCACCGGACGATTCCAGCTCCAGAGAGTATGGTTCATCAAGCGTCGCATCGGGCAGGGGGGATGTGGTCGTTATTGCTACCGCGCCGTTGATCGTGAAGTTGAAAAGCAATTCATCGGTTGCCCCGGTGACATCACTGACTTCGGCCGTAAAACCGATTGGGCCGGGCGAGGTCGGTGTGCCGGAAATAATTCCCGTCGCCGCCAAAGTTAGACCGGTTCCAGCCAGATTATTGTTTTTATCCGACCATGTTTTAGCGCCGGTTCCACCGGTCGAAAGTAATTGCCTAAAATAGTCGACGCCTTCGGTCCAGTCGGGCAGTGAATTAGTCGTAATTGCCAGCGCCGGATTTATGATAAAGCCAAAAGTCTTATCATCGAATTGTAATGAATCGTCGGTTACCCGGGCAATAAAACTGATATAAGATGCCGATGTCGGTGTTCCAGAAAGCAGGCCGGAGGAAGATAGACTCAGGCCGGTTCCGGTCAGATCACCATCACGGTCGCTCCAAACCAGTGAACCTTCGCCGCCGGTGGCTTCAAGCTGTTGCGAGTAAGCCTGATTGATGGTCCAGTTTGGGAGCGATTTGGTTGTTATTTCCGGAGCGTTGATATTACATTCGAACACCGTGACCACTATATCATCAAGCCCCGCTTCAATCACTGAACCATCGCCCAGATCGCCGACTGCAAAGCGCAGTTTCATCTGTTCGGCCGGGGCTAAAAAGTCGCTGCAGAGAAAAGTATTCTCATACCAACCGCCGGAAGCCTGGTTGGTCGGCCCGGCTGAGTCAACCAGCGTCCAGTTACTGCCATTATCATTGGATAGATAAACATACATCACGTCTTCATCCGGTGACGCGCCGTAACTATTGGAATACCAGCGAGCGTAATGAATCGTCCCGTCGCCAGCCAACATATCAAAGGCAGGCGAGGTTAAAATTGTTGTTCCATCATCGACATCCGAATTATCATCGACATTGTCGGTCAGATAACATTGCCCGGAACCGTCAAAATCGGTTGGCGGATCCCCGCGGTCACCGCCGCCGACCGGTACCCCGCGGCCCCATTGCCCATCAACGGCATCACCGGAGACGGTCCAGCCCATGGCTGTCTCACAATTATCCTCAAAAGCCACTGTCACTGAAGTTGCC
>CAZJLX010000018.1:0-13462 GCA_964546545.1 uncultured Ignavibacteriaceae bacterium
CTGGGTCAGCATAATAATGAAATAAATAAAACGGAGAAAAAAAGCGAACCAGAAAAGGTAATGGAGATCACACCGATATTTAATTTGCTCTGCCAGATGATGCATGTATACCAAATATCGTGACATTTAAATCTAATACCTCGGTCGTTCGGCGAATAAACAATATATCATAATGCCTAATCTAAGTAAGCAGTATGATAAATGTCAATAGCGGAAGAATTCGGGTCTTGTGTAAATCAAAATGCACTGAAGCAAAAACCGTCAAATAATTCTTAAATAACCTGTCGGTTAATAATACTCTGGCGCATTTTGCAATATTTAATTCTCTAATATCTAAAACACATACACTGACAATACTTCGGAATGAAGGTAAAAACTATTTTAACACTATAATAACATTTTTTCTCCTTACCTTATCTACCAGTGCGCAGTTGGTCACGGTTGGACTGGCCCCGCCGAAGGGAATCGATCGTAGCTTCCGGAAACCGATAAAATCGCAGGCAATCATTCAGGTTAAGGCCGATTCGTTCACGGCTTCAAAAAAGATGCTGCTGTTGAAATAATCGGCACGGCAAAAGTGGATGATTGGTCGATTCTTCGGTTTAATCAAATCTTGACGAAATCGGTATTTCCCTTATATTTCACATATATACACTTTTAATACTCCGGTTGAGGGTAAAACAAAAATGAATTTTTTCAATTTCTCAGGCAAAAAGATCATAGTCTCTTCACTGACATTTTTATTGTTTACAATCTCCGCCCAGGCGCAATTGACTACGGTCGGACCGGTGCCGCCGGAAGGAACCGACCGGGGCTGGCGGGAGCCGACAAAATCGCAGGTAATCATTCCGGGGGTCCCGGCCTATATATGGCATCATGGCTGCGGCCCGACTTCGGTCGGGATGGTTATCGGTTTCTGGGATAATCTCGGTCCGGATTATCTGATTCCGGGCGACCCGATGGAACAAACTTACGAAGTCGATGCCATGATTGCCGCCGACAATTATAATACGACCTGCGCCGCACCGTTGTCGGATCATTACCGCGATTATGCCTGTCCCATCGATTACTGGCCGACGGTCGAGACCGATAATTCCGAACTCGGAGGTGCCCACGCCGACAATTGTGTCGCCGATTTTATGAACACCTCGCGCAGTTCTTATGGAATGGTCTACGGTTGGAGTTATTTTTTTGATGTACCCAATGCCTTTGAAAGTTATATAAACATGATCGATCCGAGCCTGACACCGGTGGCGACCAATTACTATTATAATGAATTCAGCTTCGAAGATTATAAAAATGAAATCGATAATATGCATCCGGTCGGATTGATTGTCGACACTGACGGCGACGGTGAGACCGACCATTTCGTTACCGGCATCGGATATGATGATATTGCGATGGAATATGGCATCTATGATACCTGGGACAGATCGGTTCACTGGTTTGACTGGCGGGAGATCGGTAGCGGCATCGGCTGGGGAATACTGGGCACAACTACCTTTCATGGACTTGAATTTTCCCGCCCCTACTATATTCTGGATTCGGCTTATTTTACCGACCTTGACGGGAATGGCTTTTATGACACCGGCGATACGATTCAATTTTTCCTGTTTATCAGAAACCTGACCCTCGAAGCTGAAAACGCTACGATCTCGATCAGTTCAAACAATCCGGAAATAAATTTTATCACGCCCCAGATTTCGATTGCAACCATCGCCGGCCAGGGCGGTGAGTACAATAATTTATCCGATCCGCTTCAATATACTATCCCGGATATAGTCGAGGCGCAGTACGATTCTTTTTATGTAACCATTGAATCGCAAAACAGCTCTTACCAGGAAGTATACGGTTTCGAAGAGGTTACCGGTCATACGCGAATTCTGATCGTTGATGATGACCGCGGAAGCAATTACGAGCAATTATATGATGATGATTTGCGGGCCAAAAGCACTCCGGCTCATATCTGGGAAAAATATACGGCCGGTTCACCGCCCGGAACTGAATTAAGCAAGTACAACACGGTGGTCTGGTTCACCGGCGATACCTCGTCCGATTTGATACAGCCTGATGATATAACGGCGATTAAGGATTATCTGGATTCGGGCGGCAACCTCTTTTTGACCGGTCAGGGTCTGGCCAATGAGCTGCATGCCGAGGATTCCGCATTTCTCGAAAACTATCTGTTTGCACGAAAAGATATCAACTATTTTTACTTCGTTCATAATGGTGTCGACGGTTCCCCGATCGGCGACAATTTCGATATCCGATATGAGGCTTCAGCCAATCAGGAGTTTACCATTTCTCAGCAAATTCAGGTTCTCAGCCCGGCGTTGGAAGAGTTTAATTTTAAAAATGGCGGACCCTCGGCTCTCAGTTATGAAGGTGACTACCGGCTTGTCTTTTTTAACTTCGGCTACGAGGCTATCAGCAGTGGGTTTGTCGATTATGACACGCGCGAGGATGTGATGATCAGAATTCATCTTTTTTTGAAATCCTGGGTGGAACCGCAGTGTGTTGATTCTGATGGCGATGGGTACGGCGATCCCGAATATTTGCAGAATATCTGCCCCGATGATAATTGCCCCGATATTTATAACCCCGACCAGCTTGATGAAGATAATGATGATGTCGGTGATGTCTGTGATAACTGCTTTGATGATTACAATCCGGGACAGGAAAATTATGACAGCGATTCGCTCGGTAATGCCTGCGATAACTGCGATTATGTGAATAACCCGGATCAGACTAATTCCGATACGGATTCACACGGCGATGTCTGCGATAATTGTCCCGATACCGCCAATCAGAATCAGAGCGATGTCGATGGCGACAGTTTCGGTGATGTCTGCGACAATTGCCCGAATGTTTACAATCCGGATCAGACTGATTCGGACGGTAATGGTACCGGCGATGCCTGCGATATACTTTGCGGTGATGTCAACTGCGATGGTAAGATAAATATCTTTGATATAACTTATCTGATTGCATATCTCTATAAGGGCGGCCCGGCGCCGGTATCGATAGAAGCCGCCGATGTCAACAATGACGGAGCGGTTAATATCTTCGATATCACCTACCTTATTGCATATCTCTATAAAGGCGGTTTGTCACCCCACTGTTTTTAACTGAGAGATTAGATTATGATTACGGGCAGATAGGAGGGGGGCCGCTGTTGAACAGGAAAGTGATCAGATGAGCAATATCCAGAATATTCGTCTCAATATTGCCGTCACTGTTGCCGGCGTCAGGCGGAACCGGTTCCGGCCCGCCGAGATATAAATAATTAATCATGTAATAAATATCGATCAAATTCACAACGCCGCTGCCGTCGGCATCGCCGCAGACAAAAGCGGAAGTGGAACCGATCGAGTTCAGGCGGCGGTTGTATCTCCATTGCGGAACCGGTGTCGCGACCGGGTTGTACGGGACACCCTCAAAATTGACAAAGGTCAGCTCATTATTGACCGTCGTCATAATCATATCAATATAACCGTCCTTATTGATATCTCCCACCACCGGAGCATGCCAATCGGTCCTGATCGTATCGATACTGGGAACGGTCACCAATGGAAAACCGGAGAGCAGATCCGAATTTCTGCCCCAGGCGAAAATTCTTTCCTTAAGATGAGTCAGATAGATATCGGCTTCGGCGCAGGCTATCAAATCGGGATAATTGTCATTATTTAAATCGGCCAAAACCGGTGTTGTTAATTTGGCCGGATTTTCAGGTGCTGCAAAAATCGGGACAGCCGAATCGCCGGTGTACGGTGTCCCATCAACATGCCAGCCCAGAATTTGCGCGTAATTAAGCTCCGACATCGACAGAAAATATTCCATCCCGCCGTCATGATCCAGATCGCCAAAGACCGGCCCGCACATGGCCAGATAATAATTGATATCGCTGTTCTGCGGCCAGCCGCTTTTTAAAACCAGACTATCTTCAAATATATAAGTCCAGTAGGTCCCGCCCGGCTGCAAAAAACGACCGAACAGAACCAGCTCAAGATGATTGTCGCTGTCGATATCAATCGCCGACATGGTTAATGTCTGGAACCAGTCGGCAGGATTCATTTTTAAATCAAAACTGTCAAGCGTATTCCCCAGAGTGTCAAGCCGATACAGAATATCCCGGGCGGTATACAACTCATCATAACCGTCATTATTGAGATCGGCCGGAAGATAGCAGAAATGCCCCTCAGGTCCCGGCGGCGGCGGAACATCCAGAAACTCGGTTCCATTGGGATGATAAATCAGATACTGGGCCTGTGAATTCGATATCTGTCCCGGATAATAATGTATCTCGTCGCGTCCATCCCCATTAATATCCTTCAGGAATAAAACCGGAAAAGAAAATTCCTCTCCCCCGCTATAGTTATTCGTCCGTGGCGGCCTGGAAGCCATAAACCAGTAGTGCTCTTCGCCGGACGGATAAACATGAAAATAGGTAGGATACGGTATATCATCGACATACCCGACAATCACCAGATCATCGACACCGTCGCCGTTGACATCACCGACCGCCGGCGGCGTTAAAAAATCAAATCCGCCGGCAAATAAACCGATATCTTTTTCATTACCTTCAATACTATATGCTTTAATTCCCCTTTTAGTACCGACAATAATCTCATTCTCGCCATCATTATCAAAATCGCCATAATTGGGCAGGATTGATATATCATTGGCAAATTCAATTTTCCAGGCATTGTCGGTTGAAAAAATGGAACTGATGTACACCTGTCTGTAAACCGAATCAATCAGACCGAAATTGGAATATACCTCCAGACGCAGATAGTACCATCCGTCAGCCAGATCGCCGACACTCCAGTCGGCCAGCAAATTGTTTGAAACCGGTACCGTCGATTGGCTGATTTCGCTAAATGAATCAGGCGACAGAAAACTACTGTAAACAAGTCGATAAGATGCAAAATCGGGGCAAATAGCCGAACCGGTTATGACCGTCGATGAAATAATACTGTCATTATCCGTCGGTAAGCTGATGGTAACAATCGTATCATTGAGCAGATAGATTGATTTATAATCCATATTAAAACTGCCGACCTTAAGACGAAGCGAATATAAACCATTTAAACCGTTCGTGTTCCACGAGCCAAGCAGGCCGCCTGAAACCGGAGTGGATGAGCCAATTATTTCCGTCCATCCGTTGGGCGAAAAACCGGGACCATATTCGAGGATATATTCGGTAAAGTCGTTTCCATCGGCGATTCCGGTAATATCGAAACTTCCCGATATCGCCTGATGATCAAAAGGTGAATCAATCAGCGCTCTGATTGACGGCGTGCTGTCTATTGTTTTCATCAGATTCAGTCGCCCATAGCCGCTGTATTTATCCCAGCCCGGATAATTTTCGCCGTTGCCGTACGGATCGATAATATCGTCCGCCGCGTCAAGAATAACCTCTTCCGCTTTTGACGGTATCAAACCGGGCGATTGCGAGCGCATACAGGCGGCCACCCCGGCCAGATGCGGACAGGCCATACTGGTTCCGGAAGCAAGGTAATATTCATCATTTACGATATGTACATCCGGTTCACAGTTTTCACTGTATAAATCAGTATTGGCGGCGCGCAGTGATAGAATAGAAAGACCCGGCGCGACGATATGGATATGTTCACCATAGGTCGAAAAAAATGTTACTCGATCGTCGCTGTCGCTCGCTCCGACCGCGATTACCTGCGAGTATGCAGCCGGGTAATTGTACTGCTCGGCGCCGTCATTTCCCGACGCCGCACAGAGAATAACACCTCTCTGTCGGGCATATTGCAGAGCATCTTCGATGACCGGTACCGGCCAGGGCAAACCCCAGCTCATGCTGATCACATCGGCGCCGTTATCAGCGGCGTAAATAATCGCCTGAGCTGCAAAAGATGACAACATAACCGGATAAAAATCGAGCACCATAATCCGGCTCTTCGAACAGATTCCGGCGATTCCTTCCCCATTGCCGGTAACGGCGGCAATGATCCCGGCGCAGTGCGTTCCGTGACCATGTTCATCAGTCGGATCATTATCACCTTCGGGGGGATAAACCGACGATTGCAGATCGGCCAGATCACCGGAAAAATCATAGCCGCTGACATCATCCACATAACCGTTTAAATCATCATCAAGACCATTATTGGCAATCTCACCCGGGTTGACCCAGATGCGACCGACCAAATCGGGGTGATCCATATCGACGCCGGTATCGATTATAGCGACAATTACGACAGCCGTATTATCCGGTTCATTTTCAAGATAATCAAGTGCTTGTATGTCGGCGCCCGCCAAACCCGAATCGGTCGATAGACTGTCGTCGTAACATTCATCGCCGCGAACTATATGCAGATATGACTGACCGACATTATTCAGCGCCCACTGATTATCGAATAACGGATCATTGACAGATTCATACAACTGCAGTTCCCAATCGGGATGAACATACTCGACTTTTCCGAGTCTCCCATACTCGGATATTATCTCTGCCATATCCTTATTTTCAGGGATCTCAGCGATCAGGATATTTTTAAGCGCGGCGTGGTTTGAATCATCCGCAGATAACTTGGAAATATTATTTATCGAATATTTTTGGGAGAGCGAATCGAAATCGGACAGACCGGTAACTGTTTTCTCCTTTTGAACTTTTGAAAGCCTTAGCCTCTCATCCGCTTTAAGTTTAATAATCAATCGTCGTGAAGATATTTTCTCATCATAATTCCCTATTTTTGTCGGCGAATAATATGCTCCGGCCGATGAGCATAGCCAAAACAGAAGGATAAAGATAACCGGTCTGGTAATATATTGTCTCACAATATTGCCCGATATTGAAAATCTATCCATTCAATGCAGTAACTATCTATCATTAATATACAGATAAACACCTTTTGGTCAACTACTATACTCTTTATATAGACTATCGGCCGAAATTTGTCTGAAAATTCGCTTTTTTTATTCCGAGGTTGCTTTCATCAGAGTCCGAAAATCATTTCCGGACGGATTCTGGAAAACACGAAGTTCAAAAAGTGGTATGACGGCTAAGATATGATCAAAAATATCGGCCTGAATCGCCTCATAATTCGCCCAGACCTGGTCATTGCTGAAAACATAAATTTCTATCGGTAGACCATTCGGGCCGGGCGGCAGATGTCGAATCAGAAAAGTCATATCCTGATTGATATTCGGGTGGTTTTTCAGATACGCGACCAGATAGGCGCGAAAGGTGCCCAGATTGGTCATATTACGGCCATTTATTAATTCGGAGCTGTCGATATTATTTTCAGCGTTATAACGTTCAATTTCCTCTTTTTTCGATTGGATATAATCTTTGATAAGTTGATATTTATTAAACTTTTGAAGCATCAGGTCGGAACAGAATTTAACGCTGTTCATATCAATATGTATTGACCGTTTGATACGCCGTCCACCCGACTCCGACATTCCCCGCCAGTTTTTAAATGAATCGGAAACCAGTGAATAGGCCGGGATAGAAGTTATTGTCTTATCCCAGTTTTGCACTTTAACGGTTGTCAGAGTAACATCGATAATATCACCATCGGCGCCATATTTGGGCATTTCGATCCAATCACCGATACGAATCATATCATTTTGCGAAAGCTGAACCGAGGCGACCAGTCCCAAAATCGAATCTTTGAAAAGCAGGAGCAGAATCGCGGTCATCGCCCCCAATCCGCTTAAGAGAAGCAGAGGTGAGCGGTCAAGAATAACAGATATAATTACAATACCGACAAAAATAAAGAAAATTATCTTGGCAATCTGAATATAGCCTTTAATCGGCCTTTGACGAGAAATCTCAAAGGTTCCGTAAATATCCACGACCGCATTTAAAAAGGCATTGATCACCAACAGACCGACGGCTATCATGTAAACCATCGACAATCGAAGTAAAAAATCTTGCACAGGAGGAAATAATGCGGCAGTAAAATATATCACCAGCGCCGGTGCCAAATGTGATAATCGGACAAAGACCTTTCGCTGATGCAACACATCATCCCAACTGGTGCGACTTTTTTTAATGAAGTACGAAACGACACGAAGGATGACTCTTTTAGCAATCAGATTGAAAATATACGCAACAAGCAAGACCACAATCGCCAAAATCAGCCATGATAATAATTCCGATGTTTGTGCGGTCAGTTCTTTTGATATTAACCAGCTTTTGATAATTTCATTCATTTCGACCTCGCCGAATAATATAAAAACTCCACTTGGAAATTAGATATTGAATGATTTAAAAACAATAATGAAATTAGTATGATTGTTGGATTATCAGTATCCGCCTGGAAATTTATCATTATTCTTTAAATTATCGAGCCAGAAACCCCGCCCACGCTCTTTGACCATCTTTTTGACGCGACGGAATCCATCGCCGTATAATTTGGAACCGTCATGCTCGATATTATCAATCAGATAATCCTTTTTTTTACCCGGATAGTACTGCAGGACCAGATATGATGCATAATTGCAGCTCCCCTCGCTGAGAACCGGATCATTGTCGATTTTTCCGTGAAGATACTGCCAGATATGCATCAATTCGTGCGCCGCCACCGAAATAAAATGCAGCCGGGGAATTCCCTCCAGAATATAAATATCAAGCTTCTTCATCACGACCACGTTGGCATAGCTGCTGTACTCATATTCAACAAATCCCATTTCATTATCGTTACCGCTGCCGCTTAATTGCCGGAGCCTGTTTCTATCGACCAGATGCAGCCCGATTTTATCGTAATCGATAACAATATCCAGCCGCGCCAGCCAGGTCTTGGCATCTTCAAGCAGCTTACGCGCTGTGGTCAAGTCATGAATCGCATCGGGTCGACAGATATTACAGATATGTCGCCCGTCGGCGTACGTTATCCCGCCGCCGGTCGTGGCATCCGAGATAAACCGGCCGCAATAATCGCAGCGCGGAATTTTACCTTCGAGTGATTTAATGTAATTATTGCCCCAGAAATCGTACAGATATTCACCTTTTATTTGCTGATCGGTCACGGCACAGTGCAATGCAACATGTTGTTCATAACATGAATCATGATACGATTTGCCTTCAAATACGGTATACTTTCCATCGATTACTTTGCCGCAATAGGCGCAGCGGGGAGCAAAAAGCTCTTTATAACATTTCTCGCAGTAATAATGGCCATCCTTTTTGAAATATTTCAAATCCATAATCGGCTGGCCGCAATGTTCACATTTGAAATGAATCGGGTGATAATGTTTGCCTTCGATTTCAATATACTGTGTCTTGATCTCTTCTTTACAGTAATCGCAGATTATTTTCCCGTTGACTTCGGTAGCATTGATATAGACAGCCAAAGCGATAAGGATAAACAAAAGCGGCAATATTATTCGTCTGGTATTAATCATCTTTCTATTTTTCGGTATCACTTACAAATCTCTTAATCATTATACACACAAAGTCTGCGTCGTCAATCGAATAAATGTAACTAATGCAATTATAATGGCTTAACATCTCAAACGCCCTATGCTTATATAAAGAAAAGTGAATCTGACAAACAGGATAAATGTAAAATGGCTCGGCTCCAATCTGATTGACTTTGAGTTGGTTTAATCGTAATATTTCTATATGAAAGATTTAACGGGATATTCCACCGCCGCTATGGTTTGGGCACTCAGGCGTTACGGCGAGGCCGGACCGCGCACCTTTCGCTCTCTTTTGACCAGGTACGGTCGATTGGATGAAATATTCCTGGCCGAAGTCGATGAACTAAAACGGATTGACGGACTCGGTGAAAAGCGATCGCGGTTAATTTCCGAAGCTGACAAATATCTCGATGAATCGGAAGATTTTATCAAATCGCTTGATTCCGGAAATATTAAATACAGCACATTGTATGATGAAAATTATCCGGTCCTGTTTCAAGAACTCAACGATCCGCCCCCGATTATTTTTTATCTGGGACGACTACCTAAAAATGATGAAAAAACTGTGGCGATTGTCGGCTCTCATAAAGCGACCAATGAGGGCATCTCATACGCCGTCGAACTTGCAAAAACTCTGGCCGAAAAATCGGTCTCGATTGTCTCCGGGATGGCGGTCGGTATCGACACGGCCGGCCATATCGGCGCCCTCAAAGGAAACGGTCCAACCTATGCCCTGCTTGGCTCCGGTCTGGATTCGGTGCAGAAAGAAAACAACCGCGCCCTGGCCGGTGAAATTTTAAAAGAGGGCGGGATTATATCGGAATATCCGCCCGATGCCGGTTATTCGGTCGGCGGCCTGATGGCTCGCAATCGGTTGATTGTCGGACTGTCGCAGGCGGTTGTTATCGGTGAGGTGATGGCCGACTCATCCGGGACTCTCGACAGCGCCACTTTTTGCAATGAGCTGGGCAAGATAATGTTTATTTTGATAGATGGCTGTGAGCGGCCGGGACGGGATAATTCGGCGGTGGAGAAAATTCTGGCGATGGGTGGTATCCCGTTTAACCTATCCGGTGGAATCGAAATGATTATCAAAGCACTGGTCTGATAATAAATGGAACAGTCCGATTGTTATAAAACGATTCAGAAACGGGCCGAAGCCGAAATAAAAATCAAAGGCTCCAAATTTATCGGACGAACCGAATCAATCGCAACCGCTCAAGATGCCGATGAATTCTTAAACAGTCTGCGGAAAAAATATTACGATGCGACTCATCACTGTTTCGCCTATCGAGTCGGAATCGGAAACGATTGCGCTTTCCGTTACTCCGATGATGGCGAGCCGAACGGCACCGCCGGGCGGCCGATATATGATCGGCTTGATGGTGCCGATTTGACCAACCTCATCGTGGTTGTCACCCGTTATTTCGGCGGTACCAAACTCGGCACCGGGGGTTTGACGCGGGCCTATTCGGAGTCGGCGCAAAAAGTTATCGAGAACGCCGGGATTATCGAGAAATTTATTTATGAAAAAATCGCGATGATTATCCCCTTTCCCGATTACAACAATGTCGAACGACTGATACGTAAAAGCGGCGCGAAGATAACCGATCAGGATTTTGCAGAAAATGTCCGTCTGACCGCAGATATCCGAAAGTCACTGGCCGAAAAATTAAAAACCGACCTGATCGACTTAACCTCCGGGAGAGTCAAGTTTGAGTAAAATATTTGATTGTCTCGGGTTTGGTATTGCGCCGGCTGATATCCTGATGGAAATCGAAAAATTCCCGAAAGCGGGGGTCAAAATCGATGCCACCGATCTGACCATTCAGGGGGGCGGACCGATTCCGACAGCGATGGTGACAATGGCTCGCATGGGTAAAAAAGTCGCACTGCTAGCGGCGGTCGGTGATGATCTCTTCGGCCGGTTTGTTATCGAGCAGTTAAAAACCGAAAAAGTAGATACATCACAAATAATTATCAGGAAAAACCGCCGCACCGCGATTGCCTCCGGTTGGTACGAACCGGGCAGCGGCCGACGGACAATTGTGCTCGACCTGAAAATCGATATTAAACCGCATGAGATAAATCTCAATAAATTACCTCCGGTGCAAATCGTACATCTTGACGGCCGCTATCTTCCAGCTTGTATCAAACTTGTACGCTGGGCAAAAAGAGCAGGCGCTCTGTCCGTTCTTGATGTCGGCTCGGTTCGCAATGATGTGACCGAACTGCTTCCGCAAGTCGATCATCTGGTCTGCGCGCAGGAATTCGCCCGACATTTTACTAAATCCCGGACAATCCGGGAAGCGGTCGCGAAATTAGTTAAAATCTGTCCCGGAACGGTCGTCGTCACTGACGGTATAAAAGGCTCAATCGGTAGTGAACCAAATAAAGACTTCATTTCTCAACCCGCGTATAAGGTTAAAACGGTCGACAGTACCGGCGCCGGTGATGTTTATCACGGCGCTTATATAGTCGGCCTGCTGAACGGTTACAGTCTGGCCAGCCGGATGAAACTGGCCTCGGCGGCGGCGGCGATAAAATGCACCAAACCGGGCGGACGGATCGGAATTCCGACTATGCCGGAAGTGCAGAAATTCTTAAAGAAAAAAGGTGACAGTCTTGCTTGAACTGATTGTTTGGCTCGGAACAATTGATACCGCTCTCTTTTATTTTATCAACACGACTATCGCTAATCCGCTGACCGATTTTCTGATGCCGCTGGTCACGATTGATTTGCACCTGAAAATATTTTTCGCCGTCTGTTTGGTTCTTATACTCTGGAAAGGTGATCGGCAACTTCGATATGCGGTCATCTTTGCCCTGATTACCGTTACCATTTGCGACCAGTTATCGAGTTCAGTACTAAAACCTCTTTTTGCCCGTCCGCGCCCCTGCTGGAATATGGAGGTGCATCTTCTGGTTAACTGCGGCAGCGGCTTTTCGATGCCCTCATCGCATGCCGTCAATCTTTTCGGCCAGGCCTATCTGTTTAAGGTAATCAAACCCTCTTTCGCGAAATACCTGATTCCACTGGCGATTGTCGTCGCCCTGTCGCGCGTCTTTGTAGGCGTCCATTATCCGGGCGATATTTTAGTCGGCGCCGCATTGGGGACATTGGTCGGCTTCACATTCGGCAAAATCTTCATGCGGATAGATTATTTCAAGACGGATTATTCATCCAAAAAATTGAGTTGATGTGCAAATCAGTTCGGAGTTCAAGCTTTGGCTTGTTACCAATTAGAATGGGGAGATTGCCGCGTCGTTCCATACCCCGGACAAGCCGGGATTTGGAACTCCTCGCAATGACGTTTTCCCTTTAATGCCTTACCTCCCTTGCGCGTACAGCGAAATGGGTTTGTTTCGCAGCGGCAAAAGCCTGTTTTTGTGCTTCGCACCCAGCAACCGCCTTTTTTATTATAATACGGTGCATATAGTTACGGGAAATTGGCTTTGTTTCGTCACTCGAAAATATTTTTTCTCCTCCTATATTTATATAGAATCGCGAAGCGCAGAAAAGTGCCCACTGGCACAAATGGGTTTGTTTCGTCACAGGCAAAAGCCTGTTTTTGTGCTTCGCACCCAGCAACCGCTTTTTTTATTATAATACAGTGCATATAGTTACGGGAAAATGGGTTTGTTTCGTCACAGGCAAAAATCCGCAATTAATGTCATCGCGAGGAGTCCCGACGCAAAGGCGGCGGGGCGACGTGGCGATCTCCCCACTCGAATCAAGTAGAATGACATTTCAAAAAATGGGTTTGTTTCGTCAGAAAAACATTTTTCGCACTATCATCTTTGTAGCGAATTTGCAAAACGGTTGCAGAAGAGGCACTTAGAGCTCGTAGTTCAGAAGCCATGTTAGAGCGAAGCGAAAAGCCTGACACTCCGTCATTCCTGTGCAGACAGGAATCCAAAACCGGGAAGTCGGCAAACTCATATTTTAGACGCATCGACATATTTATATCCTCTATAAAAAAGGCCGAGGATGCCATATAACATTGATTTGATAGTGATTATGTCGGGAAGGAAGTTTGGTGCAATAAGAAACCCACCG
>CAZJLX010000019.1:0-307 GCA_964546545.1 uncultured Ignavibacteriaceae bacterium
CTGAACTCAAGTCTTTCGACCAGTGTCGAAACAAGTTCTTCTTCATCGTCAACGAACAGAATTTTAAATTTTTCCATAACTCCAATCTAATCTATGGCTTTGTGCGGAAGTTGGACAATAAACTTGGTCCCCTCCCCGAGTTTACTGGTCACACTAATCTTACCGCCCAGTTTTTGTATTATATCCTGCGTGATCGATAACCCCAATCCGGTTCCGAATTGCCCTTTGGTTGAATAAAAATGCTCGTATATGGATTTGGGGTTATTTTCGGAAATACCCTTTCCATCTTCGGGGTGGGGGGTGGAAG
>CAZJLX010000019.1:317-4539 GCA_964546545.1 uncultured Ignavibacteriaceae bacterium
CGGCAATATACGTCTTTTTTGGTTGAATAAAAAGGCTCGAATATGGATTTAAGGTTCTTTTCGGAAATACCCATTCCATCATCGGTGACGGCGATTTCTATATATTTATCATTTTGACCGACAATATCGACATTAATATGTCCGCCCGGATCCACCGCGGCTACGGCATTATTTACAATATTTAAAAACACCTGCTGCAGTTGTCCTCGGTCACTTTCAATGGATGGAGTATCGTCCGGGATATTTAAATTAAATTGAATATTCCTATGGTCTATCTCGGTTTTTTGAAATTCGGCCACATTCCCGATCAAATTTTTCAAATTTATAATTTCTTTCGTTTTATCCATACGCCGAGCGAATCCCAGCAAACGATTCGTAACCTGACTGCATCTTTCAACTGACTTGGTGATTGATTCCGCCAGAGTGAAAAATTTATCCTTATTGGGCATATCATGGGTATGCTGAGTCAGGTCGGCCAGCAACCCGGCTTTTTCATTGATGATTGCCAGGGGATTATTTATCTCATGGGCGACACTGGAGGCCATCCTCCCTATGGTTGCCATTTTGTTGGTATACTCGACATTGTGAAGCATACGCGTCCGTCTTTTATCAAGTTCACGGAGTCTTTTAACGGTATGGTTGGAACTATAAATCACAACTCCAAGAATAAGAATCGTGCTTAGAACCAAAAACCAGAGAAGTCCCATCCTTAAATAAAACCAGTGCAGAAATGGATTTTCGCGTTGTTTAATAATCATCAGTATAAATGGGCTTTTTTCAATGTAGGCATAACCGGTGGTGATCCATTTCTCATTTTCATTGTACTCATCGATAACTTCACGATTTCGAAATCGTTTGGGGACGTCAAGATGAGCCTTCGTCAAAATAGCGCCATAAAACAGCGAGTTTGTTTGCAGGATATCTTTCTGGCTAATCAGGAAAGCATCGGTATTTTTATCAAGATCGAGTGAATAAATTATCCTGTTAATCATTTCCATATCGATAGTTGCCCGAAGCACATACATTTCTCCATTGGCCTTCTCGTGCCGAAAAGCGATAATAAAATGAGGCAGATTTCTAAGCCCCATAAAAACTTCACTGATATACTCGCCGCGAATACTGACTTCGCCGAACCACTCCTGATCCCTATAATTACGATTTTTTAAATCATAGGGCCCGACATAAAACACCTGCCTTCCGCTTGAATCGATCAGTCCCAGATCGACAAAGCCGCCGAAAGCGTTATTCAAATTTTGAAAGATTTTCCGCAGACCCTGATCGTTGCTAAGCTCCGCGTATGAATGCTGAGATATAATCAGTGACAGAGCCGAGCGACGTTCTTCAATCGCATATTCCAGGGTACGTTTGGTATTTGACAACATTCGGGAAATAGCAAATCGGCTTTCGGCATGATACGAACTTTGATCCTGGTAATAATTAATAAAAACCATAATAAATAGCGGAATTAAGGCGACTAATGAAGTAACAACTATTGAATTACGTCTAAGACGCTTATATCGCGGCAGGCTTTCGCTCTTATCATCACGAAAAATATCATCGGTTTTTTGGGAATCAGTACTCTGCATATTTGACTCAGTAACATACGCCCATGTTTAGTTCGTTAACCAAGTGTACCTGTTCCGGTTAATCGGTCTTGTCATGACTGTTGCGAGTCCGGTTTATTTTCATATATGCTTCCTTCATAACCCGCGCCAGCAGATCAATATTAACCGGCTTATTTAGATAGGCAAAGGCGCCAAGATCCTCCGCCAACTCCTCCTCGTTTTTTGAACCATGTCCGGTGAGAATAATTACTTCGACATTGGGATAATCTCTTTTTACCTGCCGTAATACTTCTATCCCGTCAATACCGGGCATCATCAAATCAAGCACCATTACATCCGGTTGATCGGACTTAATATATTCGATTGCCTGCTCGCCGTCATAGACTATGGAAGATTCAAAGTTTCTTGTCTGCAACCGTTCGGAAAGTGTCCTGACAAATTCTTTTTCATCATCCACCAATAATATCTTTGGCGGCATATCCAGATTGGCCCAGGGATTAAGTGATGAGGTTTGAAACTTGGGGCTTAATTTGATTTCAACATTTTTTACCCCTTCCACGGCCAGGGCAATTTTCCTGATTTCGTCCTCATACTGCTTGTGTCGCATGACTTCTTTGGAGAGAGTAATATAAATATTGTTCTCTTCGGCATAAACCGAAACCTCGTGACCCGCCTCAATTAACGCCAATTCGACCAGGGACGCGACAATAAAGGATTCAGCCGCTTTGATTGATCTCTGATTGGATTGGACATTTTCCGAACGGGCATACTGACAGATCATGTCGGCCGCATCTTTAACCGATGTCGAATGCATCGGTATAACAATATCATACAGAGAAGCATCATAAGGTCGTTTTTCGAATAGGTAACTTGTCCATTCAAGACGTTCTTTGTCATCTTTATGTATCATCTTTTCGGCGTCTTTCTGAAGGACCTTCTCCGCTTCCATCGCCTGTTCGACCCGAAAGTCAAAATTGCCGATAAGACACACTTTTAGAATATGAGATATTGTTCGCGGGATAAGATGTCCCTCATATCCGTATAGAATCTGATTATCCGTTTGTATCTTTTCCGCCAAGACAGCTTTTACCCGCGCTATATTTTTTTCGCGATCGCGAGTCAGTTTGTTTATAAAGGTAGTCTGTCCCTTGATCGACTTAATCAATTTGGATTCAAGAATATCATATTTTCCGGAGACGCTCTCAAGCAACGACTTATCAATACGCTTATAATTCAATTGCGTGGAAACATTGTCGGCAACTTCGTCGCCATGACAAAAAGAACCGTCAAAAATCGTGATTATCGGCACTTCGTAATCCTCATAAATACAAGAATTTCCTTAAAACAAAATCATTATAATATACCTCTCTGTTTTTAGCAAGCAAGATAGATTATCCAAAATAAAACAAACAAGATATTATCAGTCTTCTTTTGAACGGAAGTGGATAGAACTTATAATCAATAGACATTTGTTATTGCGATATGAAACCCGATATATTAACTTCTGCTGCAAAAATAAAGAGTAACGACTTATTTTAGTGGGTTTATGAAAATATTGTCATTACAAAAAACATGCTTTTTTTATTATTTCCAGAATTTACTCTTAACAAAATCATCCGATTGACAGAATGACTTCAACCGCTACAAAAAGCAATTCGTCCGAAGCCTGGCGTAATATAATCTGCCAGATCTTCCCGTTTTTAGCCTGGTTTAAAGGATACAAGCTTGATCATCTACGATATGATTTAGTCGGCGGTATTACAGTCGCCCTGGTTCTTGTTCCACAATCCATGGCCTATGCCCAACTGGCCGGATTACCGGCTTACTACGGCTTATACGCCGCTTTTCTCCCGCCTCTGATAGCCTCTCTGTTCGGATCGAGCCGTCAATTGGCCACCGGACCGGTCGCCATTGTCTCACTAATGACAGCCACAGCCCTGGAACCGATGGCAACTTTAGGGAGTGAGTCATTTATTGCCTATGCTGTTCTCCTGGCTCTGATAATCGGTATCTTCCAGTTCTTACTGGGGATCCTTAAACTTGGTCTGGTCGTTAATTTTCTATCGCATCCGGTAGTCAATGGTTTTACCAACGCGGCCGCTTTGATTATCGCTTCATCACAGCTTTCAAAGATATTCGGCGTGAAAGTTGATACAGCGACCCATCACTATGAAACTATTTATAATGTTATAAAATCGGCAATTTCTTATGCCTATTGGCCCACCCTCGGTCTTGCCATAGCCGCTTTTTTAATTATGATTCTGTTTAAAAGAATCAATTCAAAAATTCCAAATGTTTTAATCGCAGTTATCATAACGACTGTTATATCCTGGGCGACAGGATTCGAACAAAATTATACATCCACATCAGATCAGATTAAGGATTACCCGGCCGTGCTTATGCTTGCCAAGTTTAACAATACCATATCGGAAATAAACTCAAAATCCGACCGGAGAGTTAATCTAACCGACGAATTACAGAAAGCCGAGAAAGAACTGGGAAAACGCTCGGTAAAGGCGCTTGAATATCACCATCAGATTTCGGTCCTTGGCATCGTCATCAGTGAGCTTAAAGATGAGGCCCATGAAATCCGTGAAGAATTAAGGCAAATTCATTTCCGAGGTATCGAGACCGCTGATGACAAACTTATATTCTAC